>DATGKJ010000357.1:0-5170 GCA_035294685.1 Terriglobia bacterium
GATTCCAGACCAGGCCGCAGCCGAACAACATGTGGCGGCTGCGCGGGCGGCAGAGTTCGTCGTTGAATCGGTCACGACCAAGGAGAAAAAGAAGTATCCAGTGCCTCCCTTCATCACCAGCAAGCTTCAGCAGGAAGCTGTCCGAAAACTGCACTTCTCCGCCAAAAAGACCATGATGCTGGCTCAGCGGCTTTATGAAGGAGTCGAGTTGGGCAATGAAGGCTCGGCGGGCCTGATCACTTACATGCGCACGGATTCCACGCGCGTGGCGGAAGGCGCTCTGGCGGCGGCGCGCGACTATATTCAGAAACAATATGGAAAGGAATATCTCCCTGCCGAGACAGTGCGTTACAAGAGCAAGAAGGATGCGCAGGATGCCCACGAGGCCATCCGACCCACGGAGGTAAATCGCACGCCGGAATCTGTGAAAGCCTTCCTGAGCGCCGATGAATTCAAGCTTTATAAGCTTATCTGGCAGCGCTTCGTGGCCTCGCAGATGAACCCCGCCATTTTCGATCAGACGACCATTGACATCACCGCAGGCGATTACCTCTTTCGCGCGACAGGTTCTGTTGAGAAATTCAATGGTTTCCGGGCAATTTATGAGGAAGGCCAGGATGATAAGGCAGGCGAAGAAGAAGCCGAAGAATTGAAACATCGCCTGCCCGCTGTCGAGCAGGGGGAACGCCTGAAGCTCCAGAAGCTGACGCCCGAGCAGCACTTTACAGAGCCTCCTCCGCGTTATAACGAGGCCACATTGGTAAAGGCTCTGGAAGAGAAAGGCATCGGGCGTCCTTCCACTTATGCCACCATTCTTTCCATCATTCAGAACCGCGAGTATGTTGAGAAAGTTCAGGGCCGCTTCTATCCGACCGAGCTTGGAATGCTGACCAGCGACCTGCTGGTGAAAAATTTCAGCGATATTTTTGATGTCGCCTACACCGCGCGCATGGAAGAAGAGCTGGATGAAGTGGAGGAAGGCAAACTCAAGTGGACCGATGCGCTAGCGGAATTCTACAAGAGATTCAAGAAGGAGCTTCGCGCAGCAGAGCGCGAGATGGCTGATGTGAAGGGCGAAGGAATTCCCACGGATGTGAAGTGTGAGAAATGCGGCAAACCCATGGTGATCCGCCTGGGGCGCAATGGAAACTTTCTGGCCTGCACGGGATATCCCGAATGCGACGGCACGCGTGATCTGACGCCGGAGCTTGCCGAGCAATATGGGGGCGGCTCCGTAGCTCCGGAAGTGCCGGAACAATCCTGCGAAAAATGCGGCAAGCCGATGGTGGTGAAGCGCGGACGGTTCGGCTATTTTCTCGCCTGCAGCGGTTACCCGGAATGCCGGAACACCAAGCGCATCGTGATGGGCGAGGGTCAGGTGACGGCCGTGGAAGATAAACCGCTGGATGAGAAGTGTCCCGAGTGCGGCTCTCAACTGGTCATCAAGCACGGCCGCTACGGGCAATTTACCGCGTGCAGTAATTATCCCGATTGCAAGTTTGTGAAGCGGCAGACCCTGGGCATCCCCTGCCCGGAAAAGGGTTGCAGCGGGGAGATCGTGGTGCGGCGGACGAAACGAGGCAAAACCTTTTATGGTTGCACCCGCTATCCTGAGTGCAAATTCACCGCCTGGGATAAACCGATCGCTGAACCCTGTCCGAACTGCGGCTCGCCCATTCTGCTGGAAAAGGTCACGCAAAAGTCCGGGCCTGTCCGCTATTGCCCCAACGAAGCCTGCCAGTATGAACACGCGGCGGTGTGACCGCTGACGCGGAGCTTGGCAGGAGTGGAAACAATCAATTGCCGCCATCCAGAGCACACCCGCATCTAACGTCTTAAGGAGATGAAATGGGAGCGGCCAGGAAACTGAGGCGGATTTTAGGCAGAGCGGTCCGATCTGAAACGGCCAGTCGTTTTTACCTGATGATTTTTAAAACCACTGCCGTTAAGCAAAAAGAAGATTGGGAGTTTGAGTGGCAGGAACGGCAATGGTCTTCTCTTTTCTCTCAGCCCGAGAATCAGCGGAAGGTTGAAGAGTATTGGATCCGATACCGACACCTGGATGATATCCGACGGCTCGTCCCCATGGATCAGAACTCCACCATACTCGACGTTGGGTGCGGGCTGAGCACAGTCCTGCACTATTTGCCTGGGCATCGATACGGCATCGATCCGCTCGCGGAACGGTACAAAACGATTTATCGTTATCCCGACGATATTGACATCCGACGCGCATACGGGGAATCCATCCCGTTTTCGGATGCTTTTTTTGATGTCGCATTTTGTTCAAACTGCATCGATCATACGGCAAACCCCAGGCTGGTTGTTCAGGAAGTCAGACGAGTCTTAAAACCCGGAGGTCATTTCATTCTGACATGTGAAACCTTCGCCGCCGACAAGGGCAGGCGCGAAGCGGGCCACCCTTATTCCATGACTCTTGCCAAGCTCCAAAAGCTCGTTGAAAACTTCCAACAAGTTCAGCAATGGCGCTCTCCCTGGCTGGGCCAGAGACGATATGTGCTCGGCGAGCCGGCTACGGACCAGCAGGAATATATTTTTCTTCTGAGAAAGCCTTGAGCCGAACTCGCGCTCGCACCCTGGAAGAACAAATCCTGGTTTCAAGACACCCGTCCTTCCTAGGGCGCGAAGCTCTCATTCCAGAACGCCCTCTTGAAAGCTCTTGAATCTTGGCTGCATCCGTTCTATCCTTTCCGCCAGCTTGATTGCAGGCAATCTTCATCAACGGAGCTTCCTATGGCAGCCTCTTTTCCCGGCTATTTGAAGTCCTCTGTCCCTAACCCTCGCTCAAACCGAGCGCCCTGGTACAAAAACACTTTCCCATCCTATGCCGGAATCTTTCTTTGGGTGGCTTTTTATCTGGGTCTTGCCGGCCCCACCATCAGCCAGGCGAGTCTGGGGGTCTGCATGCTGGGCTTAGTTGTCGCGGGGCTGCTATGTTTTGCGCTCTATTACTACGTGCCGGGGATGCTGGGCATGCAAACAGGCCGCACGCTCTACATTGTCGGCACATCGACGTTCGGCGCTGCGGGCGGCTATTTCATTCCAGGATTGCTCATGGGGTTGCTGCAATTGGGCTGGTTCGCCGTGGCAACCTACTTCGCCACCGACTACATCATGAACGGCTTGCACAACCACTCGAAAGCGCTGTTTACGATCATTGCGCTGGTCTGGGCTTATGCTCTGGCCTGGATCGCCATCAAAGGCATCCGTTATGTCGCGCGGCTGTCGCAATTCCTCAATTGGGTGCCGCTGATCATGATTATTATCGTCTTCTGGGCCAACCGGGGCGGCATCTCCAATTACAAGCCGGAGCATCACGACCCCTGGGGCGGCTTCCTCACCATGCTGGCCATCGTCATCGGCTTCTTTGCAACGGCGGGCGCAGCCGGAGCCGATTTCGGCATGAGCAATCGAAATCGGAGAGACATCGCGCTGGGAGGGCTCACCGGCATTACGGCGGCGATCATCGTGGCCGGAGGGTTGCCGATCCTTTCTGTGGCAGGCCACATCGGGAAAATGGGAGGGAATCCCAACTACGATTATGCGGCCGCGATTTCTGCCGTGGGCGGCCTGGCTCCAGTCATGTTCTTTCTCTTCGCGGCTGCCTCGGTGGCACCAACGTGTTTTTGCACTTTTATCGCTTCAAACAGTTTCGCCACCATGATCCCCAAAGTTCCGCGCAGCGTCTCAACCTTCATCGGTGTGACGATTGGCGCGCTGCTCGCCATTACCGGCGCCGCCCAGAACCTGATCACGTTCTTCTCGATTGTGGGGGCATCCTTTGGACCCATTTGCGGCGCAATGGCGGCGGACTACCTGCTGGCGGGAAAGAGATGGTCCGGACCTCGCCGGAGCATCAACTGGGCGGGCTACATTGCCTGGGCGGTCGGCTTTGTCGTGGGGATTTTAAATGATATTCCCGGTGTGCCTCCCTCCTGGGTTAAGGCGGATCGGCCGGCTGTTTTGTTCTCATTTATCGTAGGTTTCGTGATTTACTGGATTCTGGCAAAGGCCGGCGCGCGGCCTGCCCTGATCCCCATGGAGGAATTGAAGAGCGAATCTGCCGCCTGAATGGCCGCGCGCTGTGCGGCCATCTGTCAGTGACGAGCCACGTTATTCGGCGAGTCGATGCCAAAATCCCAGAGGTCGAGATTCAGTTTGTTCTGGTCTATTTCCCCCAGGGCGTATTCGCCGGGCGCAAGTTCCTGCGCAGGCTTCAGCCTATAGAGGCCGGGGGCGAGCTGGACGCGCTCAAGCGGCAAGGCGGATCGCGATTCGCTCAGTTTTCCTTTAAGGCTGGACTCAATCCCCTCGACTTCCCGATCGTTTTTCCGCGCCTTGATCTGAAGCAGCTCGATACGGGCTCCGGCCCCGTCAGCGAATTGCGCGTAAAAGACAGGCTGGGGATTGAAGATGCGAACCGCCGCCTCCTTCCCGGGGAGCACGACGAGAGAGCGGCTCTTCAGGATGGGTCCCGGAAGGGCGATATTCAAGGCCATTCGTTTTTTGTCTCGTTCGAGCGAACTCTGGGATTGGGGGAGGGTGATCACTCGCAGGCCGTCCCAGGCGTAAACACCCTCCGTTGTGGGCAGCCGGACGCCCGGAGCAATCTGGAATCCTCCGTTTTGAGGCAGTTGATAAGTTTCCCTCTCAGTCTTTCGAGCTTCTTCCAAAGCTTTCTGTTGTTGAACCTGTTTTTCCGTCTGGGCGCGTCGGGTGGCGACGAAATCCACCAGCGAGGCAGGAATCTCTTCCCATTCCGATCGCTCAACGCTGTAGTAGCGCACACGGTCGCCCTGAACTTCATAGCTTTTGACAAGCTGATAGCTGCCATCCTTGAGATAAAGCTTGATTTGCGGCGATGCCAGCCCCGGAAAGACCATCCATCCCAGCGCCACCACCGCCAGGATCATCTTGCTGATCGCGCGTGCGGGGTTCATAAGTTGATGCTACCGCTCAGGAACCCAAGGTTTCAACCAGCCGAATTCTCCTCCTGTCATTCCGAGCAAAGGTAGAGTCGAGGGCGGGCGCGATAGCAACAAAATAGCGGCCTCGTTTCCCGTCCCCGCTCATCGAACCGGACGTGCGGATTTCCCGCATCCGGCTCTCCGACAGGATTCATCGCCCGATTCACGGACGGGCGCCCGGA
>DATGKJ010000358.1:0-13174 GCA_035294685.1 Terriglobia bacterium
CACCATGGACTTCTCATCGAACATGATGGCGCCAGAATTTTCATGACCGGCGATTCGTTCGCAAACTGGGGCATTGATGACTACTGTTCGTACAACCGCAACTTCATTGGCGAAGATGGGCGAAAGGCTGGTTATGAATGCTGCCTGAGACTGCTTCTGGAATTGAAGCCCGATATGCTGATGGCGGCTCATTGGGGGCCAGAGCCGGTTTCCCAACAATATCTTGAGAAGACGCTTGATCTCCTTGAAGAACGACGGAGGCTATTTAAAGCGTTGTTCCCCTGGGATGATCCCAACTTTGGATTAGATCCTCATTGGGTTCGTGTCTATCCTTATCGTCAAAGCATTCTGCCCGGCCAGCCCGTAACGCTTGAAGCGCGCATTTTTAACCATTCTGACTCGCAGCGCCCGGCTGCCGTGGAACTGCGAACGCCCCAAGGCTGGCAAGCACAAAAATCCAGCGCTGTTGCGATTCCGGCTCACACTGAGGGAGCGATTCGCTTGGTCGCCCAAGCGCCGTCTCATCCGCCTGTGCGCAGGCAAGTGCTTGGCTTGGCGGTCCAATTCGGAGGGAGAGACTTTGGAGAAATTACTGAAGCCATCGTGGACTACCTCCAGTGAAACGGGAAAAGACGCATGAGTGAACTGGCTTTGACGCGACGTGACTTCATCAAGTTCCTTGGCGCCACTCCCGGCGTCGCCTCGTTACCGCCGTGGGATAGCGCCGAACAAAGCTTCACTCCAACTGACGAAGCTTCCGCCGCAGGCGAAAGCAAGCAACTTCCGTTTCGCCACATCCATCTGGATTTTCACACTTCGCCGTCGATCCCAGGGGTAGGAGAGGATTTTAATCCCGATGACTTCGCTTCGATTTTAAAGGAAGCTTCCGTCAACTCCATCACCGTATTCGCAAAATGTCACCATGGGATGTCTTACTATCCGACAAAAGTAGGTGTACGGCATCCGCACCTGAAAATCGATCTACTTGGTGAAATGATCGACGGGTGTCACAAGAAAGGCATTTTTGTGGTCGCCTACATCAGCACGATGTACGACCAGTATATCTGGAATCATCATGGGGACTGGCGCGTGCTGGACGAAAACGGCGGAGAAATGGGGCATCGCGGCAAGATGGGCCCCATGAAGGCGGAGCTTGGAACGGTTTGCGTCAACACGCCTCATTTGGATTATCTTGCTGCCCAGGCTGAAGAGGTGGCGAAGAATTATGACGTTGACGGCATGTTTTTCGACAACTATTTATACCCGCAGGGCGGCTGCTCGTGCGCTTACTGCATGCAGGATCGGGAAAAACTGGGGTTGGATTCGACAAGCCAGGATGTTCGCGCCCGGCACGCTGAGAAAGTGCTGGAACGCGGGATGCAAAAACTCGCGGCAGTCACGAGGCGAAACAAACCGCGAGGGAGCATCTTCTTTAACGGTCCCATCAATTTCAGGCGCGTTGATTCCATCCGCCAGGATTTGAAATATAGCAACCACATTGAAATCGAGTCTTTGCCTGGGGGCGCCTGGGGCTACGGATTCTTTGAAGTGGCCGTGCGATACCTGCGAAACTTGGGCGCTGAAACCACCGGAATGACAGGACGGTTTCATCGGAGTTGGGGAGATTTTGGCTCGATACGAAACCAGGCAGCCCTTGATTATGAATGCTTTCGCATGCTGGCCGAGGGCGTAAAATGCGCCATCGGCGATCACCTGCATCCGCGCGGCGCGTTAAATAAGACTGTTTACGAGCGAATTGGCAAAACTTACCGAAGTGTCCAGCAGAAAGAACCCTGGTGCGAGGGAGCTGAAGCGGTTACCGAGATTGGCTTCCTGACCACCGCAAAATATGTCAGCATCCAGAATCTGGTGGTTTCATCAGATCTGGGTGTTACCAACCTTCTGCAAGAGACTCATTATCAATTTGACGTGCTTGACCGGGAATCAGACTTCTCCAAATACAGGCTCATCATCCTTCCTGATGTTCATCGCTTCGACGCGGCTTTGCTTGAAAAAGTGCGCGTCTATCTTTCCGGCGGAGGAAAAATCATCCTGAGCAACGAGTCAGGCTTAGATTCCGCCGGTAAGCACTTTGCTCTCTCCGAGATCGGTTTGGATTACGAGGGGCCTTGGCCTCACGAAATCCAATACGTTGAAATTTCCGATGAAGCATTGAGTCAGGGATTGCCCAGGATGGTGGAGGTGTTTTACGAAAAAGGACAAGCCATCAAAGCCCAGCCAGGCACAAAGATATGCGGGCGCATCTGGCAGGCATATTTCGACCGCAATTATCTGCATTTTCAAGTTGAGCAAACGCCCTTTGCAAATCCTACCGACTATGTTGGCGTGGCAGAAAGAGAAAATCTGATTTACATTGCGGCGCCGATCTTCCGCGTGTATGCCGAATATGCCTATGCTTTTTATCAGCAGCTTGTGGCGAATTGCATTCAACGCCTGTTGCCGAACCCGCTCATCCAGGCTCAGGCGCCCTCTACAGCCCACATCACCCTCACCCAGCAGGCAGGACGGCGAATTGTGCATATCCTCAACTACATTCCCCAGCGCCGCGCTCCCAATCTCGACGTGGTGCAGGAAGCCTCGCCCCTCATGAATCTGAAGCTTTCTGTTCGTATGAAGTCGCGGCCAAGGCAGGTTTACCTTGCGCCGCAAAGACGACCTCTGGAGTTTGAGTATGCCGAAGGCTACACGCGCATCGAAGTTCCGGCAGTTGTTGGGCATCAAATGATCGTGTTTGAGATGGAAGGCCACTGATGGGCAAGAATTTAAATGCTTCCAACCTTAAAATACAGCGCAGAGAGTTTCTCTATGCCGGCGCAAGCCTCATTGGACTCTCAATAGACGGAAGCCGGCTAGCATCCGTGGCCACTCCAGCGCCAAGCGCGAATTCAATCGCTTCGGAATTCGACGCAAACGCTTTTGCGGTTTTACCGGTAGAAGAACCCTACGCCTTTGCCAGGCAGCTCCGAGAAGGCTTGGACCCTGAACTCGGGAAGAGAAACCCAGCCGCCCAACCTGAACCCGATGAGATGTCCATTCCCTCCCATGGATGGCGACTGTTGCTCCAGAGTGGCGCTGGCGCTCCCTTGCGAAACGCAGCCCAGGAGTTGCAGTCTTATCTCAAAACCGCAATGCAAACTGAGGTGAGCATTGAGGAGCACGGCTCTCTGGCCAACGAGTCAGGTGTTGCTGGCGCCATTGTGGCAGGTACCCGAGACCAGTTGCCGGGCCGTGGCGGCATGCTGAAGCAGTCAAAGGATTATCAAATCATTGTTACCCCCCAGCGCCTCATCGTGTGCGGCTATGACGAGTTGGGCTCGATGTACGGACTTTATAACTTGGAGGAACGGTTCAGCCTGCGCGAGGCTCCATTCCTGCCTGCCAATCTTAATACGGTCCGCCACAGTCTTTACAAAGCGCGCATGACCCTCTCCGGCATTGGATGGATGGAGTGGCCGGATAAGTATCTGGCGATGCTGCCCCGTTACGGCTTTGATTCAATTTATGCGGCTCCCTATGCAAACCCCAATGGCGCAACAGCTCCCGGAGTTTACAGCCAGATGAAGAAGGTGGATCCGGCTGCTATTCACGATCTTATACGCCGGGCCGGCCAATATGGAATCAAGCTTTATTGTCCAATCCTCTACAACTATACGGGAACCCCCGAAAACGCAGCAGAGTTGCGCAAGTTAGTGCGAGGCATTGTCACAGAGTTTCCGGAAATTCGGGGATACGTTTTGCTGACGGAAGGCTTCTACGCTGACAAACCCACCTGGGATAGTCAAAACATCCGACAGTGGATTGTGAGGTGGGCGCAAGCCGTAAGCATCGTCACCGACGAGTGTCATCGCATCAATCCTGCCATCGAGGTGCTGCCCTGGGATTACGGCATTGATTTCCGCTCCAATCAGGTTGAGCTTAAGAAATTCGTCATCGATCAACTGCCAAAGGACTCAATTCCACTTGTCACCTTTGAGAATGGCAAGAACTTTGTGTTTGACGGTGAGACGGGATATCTCAAAGATTACGCCATCAGCCAGATCGGGCCCTCGGAAGTGGCTGCCGCTCAGATTTCGGAAGCGAGGAAGCAAGAAATGAGGGCGGTGTATGCTAAGGCAGACACATGGGCGAGCTGGCAATTCGGAACTTTTCCATATCTGCCATTTCCCCAGCAGTGGTATGCGCGTTATAAGGCGCTCGAGAAATGGGGAGTGAACGGCGTCCTGGAGAGCTGGACTTACGGTTTTAAACCTAACTTCGTCGCGGAAATTCGAGCTTGGTATGGCTGGAGCGATGCGCCGCCCCTGGAGAATCTGCTTCGCGCCATCGCCCGCCGCGACTTTGGCGCGGGCGCCGAAGATCTGGCTGTGAATGCCTGGAGTCACTTCAGCGCGGCGATTCGTCTTGATCCGGATACCGGGCCGACTGTGGGAGGAAATAACGCTGTTGCCGATCCTTTCTTTTTTGAGCAGCCGCATGCCAAGACCTTTACCCTGGAGCATTCCTTTTGGGACCCGAAAACCTGGTCTGAAAACTCCTTTGTGAACCCTTATTGGCCTTACGTCTTCCGCGGATTTATTGACGGCTATGTCTTATATCCCGATTTCACTAACCAGACCAACGTGGCCGAGGAATATGCCAAACCCCTATCCCTCCCGGTTTTCCGTAAATATCTCCTGCTGGCGGCTGATGAAATGGAAAAAGGTCTCAGGAATTACCGCCAGGCGGCTGTTGCAGCGCCGGCATCGAAAAAACAGCACGCTTTTCGCATGGTTCTTCTGGCCGAGCAGATCGATCGGATGCTGCGGAGCAATGCCGCCATGCTGGAATTTGAAAACCTGCGCTTTCATCTGGCAAAGGCAGACGGCACAGCCTCGCGACGCCAAATTCTTAATCAAATGGTCGCCATCCTCAAAGAAGAAATGCCCCGAACACAGGCGGCCCTTGCAACGGCTGAGCGCGATTCTCGCCTGGGCTACGAGTGGGAAGAGGATTATCTCTACTCGCCCTATACGATCAGAAAGAAACTGGAGGCTCTCCGAACAACTTTGGAGGTTGAGATCCCTGCCTATCGCAACCGGTACGGAATCCCGGCATGACCCTGAGTGGCACTCATGTTAGACCGTCGGAAATTTCTTGAACAGAGCGCGTTATATGCCCTTTTCATTTCAAGACCTTGGGCGATTGTCGCAGAAGGGGAAAAAGCGGAGACCCGATCCGCTTCTTTACCTCCTCGGCCTATCCCTGAACCCCATTTCCCCAGCCGCCTCCATGAATTTGTTTGGCGCAACTGGGAGCTTGCCAATACGAATCGCATGGCTGAAGTCATCGGAACGAAGCCGGAAAATCTCTTAAGCCTGGGCTATTCGATGGGTCTCCCGAAGAAGAGAGGCCTCACTCCCGACCAGCTACGAAGAATTTACGTCACGACAATCCGACAGAACTGGCACCTTCTCCCCGATGAGCAACTGATCGAACTTCTAGGCTGGAGCCGCGAACAGTATGAGTATCACTTGAAGGAGGATGACTTTCTCTGGATCAAGCTAGGATCGCTCAAGCCTCGCTGCAAAAAGCTTCTCTACCGGCCTCCATCTGCATTAGAAAACCGCCGCGCGGCTGAGATCAAAGCGCTGATCACCCGGATTTTCGGCGATGCACTGCATCGACCAGGAGAGGCGCCATTCGAGTTCATCGACGAACTCAGCGCAGTATCGTCGCCGAGCCGACGCCCGATTCAGAAAGGGCCCTCGGAAGATGAGGTGGATTTGCGGGCCGGTTGGGCTCTGGCCGCATCGGCGAATAATTCTCAGCCCGCTTCTCATTGGGTTGAGGATTTCAGCAATTATGTCAAGGCTGCGTTTGACTGCGAGCTGCATCCTGAAGAGCGCGCCCAGGCTGGCTTGAAGACCTTGCAATTTTCTCTTGACGCTTCCCTATCGCCTTCAAAGAGCGGCTTTCTTATCCATGTGGAGCCGCAAACTATTCGTGTCACTGCAAGCGACGAGGAAAGCCTGCGCAACGCCGTCTATGAGCTTGAAAACTTAATGATAGAGCGGCAAGGCCCCTATCTGCCCACAGGTGAAATCCAGCGAACCACACGCTTTAGCCCACGATATGTGTATTCCTATTTCGCGCTCTACGGAGATCCATTGCTCGAAATGGATATTGATCCGTTCCCGGACGGGCTCCTGGAAAGGCTGACTCGCGCGGGTGTTAACGGAGTCTGGTTACAAGCGGTATTGCGCAACCTTGCGCCCTCTCGGATTTTTCCTGAATTCGGTGAAGGCTGGGAAATCCGGCTAAATAACCTCAACAAGCTGATTCAGCGTGCCCGCCGTTACGGCGTGAAGGTTTATTTCTACATCAATGAGCCGCGATCGATGCCCGCTGAATTCTTCCATCGCCATCCGGGGGTCAAGGGAACGCATGATCCCGGCGATAATCGCTTTTTCGCCATGTGTACAAGCGCCGAGGAGGTGCGCCAATGGCTTGCCGATAGCATGGCGCACTTGTTTCAGCGCGCCCCAGGCCTTGGCGGAATCTTCTGCATCACCGCTTCCGAGAATCTGACCAACTGTTATTCCCACGGGCACGCGGAATTTTGCTCGCGCTGCTCGAGGCGCAATGGTTCTGACGTTATCGCCGAGGTTGTCGAAACTCTCCGCAGCGGAGTGCGTCGCGGCAGCGCTCGCGCAGACGTGATTGCCTGGGATTGGGGATGGGGAAAAGATTGGGTCCAGAATGGCGCAGAAACCGAAAGGGTAATCCCAAAGCTTTCCAAGGATGTGGCCTTGCTGAGCGTCAGCGAATGGGATAAGGCTATCGACCGCGGAGGTTTTCAAACTAAGGTTGGCGAATATTCGATTTCGGTTGTCGGTCCCGGGCCCAGAGCAGAGAAAACCTGGCGGCTGGCCCAAGAGAATCACAAAGCGGCTTTTGCGAAGGTTCAGTGGGACAATTCCTGGGAAATCTCCGCAGTCCCATACATTCCCGTCCCTGACCTCATCCTTCAGCACTGCGAGAACCTGGTGAATGCCGG
This sequence comes from Terriglobia bacterium, assembly GCA_035294685.1. Taxonomy (GTDB): domain Bacteria; phylum Acidobacteriota; class Terriglobia; order UBA7540; family UBA7540; genus RH2-MAG17b. The sequence goes on from DATGKJ010000358.1 coordinate 7,058, forward strand.
CGTCGAAGGACTCATGGCGTCCTGGACTCTTGGGGGGTATCCCTCTCCGAATTTTGAAGCGGCTAAAGAGTTCTACTTTGCGCCAATCTCTTCTCCCGAAGCCGCCCTCAGACGAATTGCCAACCGGCGTTACGGAGCGCTGGCGGCTGACGATGTGCTTGAGGCATGGAAACTATTCAGCCGCGCTTTCTCGGAGTATCCAATGGATGGCGGGGCCCTGGTATATCGAATCCCCACACAGCACGGACCTGCGAATCTTCTGCGCCTTCGCCCTACGGGATATAAGGCTGGGATGATCCTATTTCCCTATGACGACTATACCTCCTGGGTCGGGCCCTACCCTGTGGAAGCGGTTGAAAGCCAATTCGCAAAGATGGCGGACAAATGGCGGCCAGGCCTAAATCATTTTCGCAAGGCTCTTGCCAAGGTCCCTCCCGACAGGCTGGAAATCGCGCAGAAAGATTTGGGAATCGCTGAGACCTGTTATTTGCACTTTCAAAGTGTGGCGAATCAGATTCGTTTTTATCAATTGCGCGATCGGTGGTTATCCGCCAAAGATGAAGCTCGCGCTCAGCTCGCAAAAACCATGGCGAAAATCGCCGCGCAGGAAATGAATCTGGCAAAGCGCCAATATGCGATTGCGAAGCGCGATTCAATGATTGCATTTGAGGCCTCGAATCATTATTACTATCGCCCGCTGGCCCTGGTGGAAAAGGTCTTGAATTGCCAGTATGTGATGGATCAGATCTCTGAATCGTCTCAACAAGCCAGCGATTGAGATATTTTTAAGGCGTCATCAAGCCAAGGAATGGAGTCATGCTCATGGAGCCTGTTCGGATCGGCATGATCGGTTGTGGGCTTTTCGGTGAAAGTCATCTGCGGGCTTATCAGGCCATCCCGGGAGTTCAAGTAACCGCAGTTTATGATCCTGTGACGGAAAGGGCTAAAACGTTAGCCGAAACCTTCCGCATCCCTCATATTTGTTCCACTCTCGAAGACCTTTGCCAACTGAACGTCGTCGATGCTGTGGATGTTGTTTCACCGGAAGAACTTCATTTGGAGCCAGTGCTGGCGGCCTTTCATGCCGGCAAGGAAGTGTTTGTTGAAAAGCCGTTGGCGACGGATCTCAATCATTGTTCCCGAATGATCCGTGCAGCCGCCGAAGCAGGGCGGATTCTGATGGTGGGACACATCCTGAGGTTTGAAACGAAGTGCGCGATCCTCAAGCAAGAGGTCGAATCCGGACGCATGGGAAAGATTGTCTCGATGCATGCGCGCCGCAACCGGCCCAGCGCGCTTCTCAGCCGCTATGATCGAACCCATCCGGTGTTGGAGAATTCCATTCATGACATTGACTTGATGCTTTGGTACGTGGGCGAGCGCGTTCGCCGCGTCCGAGGATTTGGACGCAGAGCTACGGGACGCAAGCACCATGATGCGTTTTGGGGTGTGCTGGAGTTTGAAGGCGGCAGCCTGGGCATCGTGGAGACTATCTGGCTCCTTCCCCAGAAAGCGGGAGTCCTTCTGGATGACGCCTTTCAACTGGTTGGAGATCGCGGCGTAGGCAACCTCAGCCTTTATCCGGGAGCATTAAGTTTCTGGCGCGATGACGGCTTTGAGATTCCTGACAGCGGTTACGATCCGCGCATTCGGGGAGCCGCAGCGGGGGCCTTGCGCGACGAACTCATGTGCTTCTGCGAATGCGTGCGGAACCATCGCCAACCTGAAGTGATTACGCCGCGGGAAGCGAAGAATGCCGTACGAGTCGCCTTAGCGTTGGTCGAGTCAGGAAACCAGCAGCAGGATATCAAAATTGACGACTGGGGTTAAAGGATGCGCCTGAGCGAGAGAGTCTTCTTGATTGGCGGCGGGACTTTGGGCTTTGGAATCTCCCACGAACTCGATTGCCATGTTTATCTGATCGATGGGGGCCGAGAGATGGCGCTGATTGATAGCGGCGCCGGCGTGACGATTGAGCCGATCATCCAAAACATTCAGCGCGATGGCCTGGATCCGGGCCGCCTCAAGTATCTTCTGCTCACCCACGCCCATGCTGACCATGCGGGCGCGGCTTTTGAATGGAGCCGGCGATTCGGCGTTGCAGTTGTCGCCTCAAAGGAAGCCGGGGAGTATGTCCGAACGGGCGATGAGGAAAGAATCAGCCTGGCGGTTGCGAAGCGCGGAGGTTTTTATCCGGAGGATTATATTTTTCATCCCTGTCCGGTTGAGCGTGTTTTGGCGGAAGACGATGTTTTCCGCGTCGGCGATCTTGCGCTGCACGTGATCGAAACCCCCGGCCACTGTTCGGGAATGCTTTCATTTGTTTTGAAGGAACATGACCAACGGCTGCTATTCGACGGCGACACGGTTTTTCACGACGGGAAGCTGCTGATCACGAACGTTTGGGATTGCAACCTTCAGGAATATGTCACGAGCGTCCGAAAATTGGCCGCCCTGAAGGTGGACGCTCTGTTGCCGGGCCACTTGACGATCTCCTTAAGCCAGGGAGCCCGCCATATTCAGAAAGCCTGGGACACCCTCGAACGTCTTGTGGTGCCGCCCAATATCCTCTAATGGCCCACTCGAATCTCATCCAGACCCTGGCGAATCTCATTCGCATCGCAAGTGTCAATTCTGCCTACGACCCCCAAAGTTCAGAATCGAAGATTCAGAAGTGGATTTCAAGCTTCTTCCGCGATCATGGAATCCCAACGTGGGAGCAGGAAGTTCTGCCGGGCCGGCCGAACGTCATTGCGCAGCTTCCAGGCAAGAATTCCACTCGCCGCCTTGTGTTTGAAGCTCACTGCGACACGGCGGGCGTTGACGGGATGAGCATTCCGCCGTTTGATCCCCAAGTCCGAAACGGACGAATTTATGGTCGGGGAGCCTGCGATACTAAAGCGGGCCTCGCGGCGATGATGCATGCCATCGCAGACCTGAAACAGGCCAATGTGCAGCCGCCGTGCGAAGTGTGGGTGGCTTCCACCATTGATGAGGAACATTCGTATCGCGGAGTCCTGAAGCTCAGCGAAAATCTGAAGGCTGCTGCCGCCGTAGTCTCAGAGCCTACCGCAATGAAAATGGCCATCGCCAGCAAGGGCTGTCTTCGCTGGCGCATCACCGTTAAAGGGAAAGCCGCCCACAGCTCGAAGCCGTGTCTGGGGACGAACGCCATTGAACACATGGCCCGGATCGTCCGGTTTCTGGAGGATCATAGCCGACAACTCCGGGCGTTTCGTCACCCCCTGGTCGGCAGCCCCACACTCAATGTCGGACTGATTCAAGGCGGAACCCAGGTGAACGTCGTTCCCGAGACTTGCTGGATCGAGATCGATCGCCGCCTCATTCCGGGCGAAGAGCCTGCGCAGGTTCTGGACTCTTATCGCGAGCTTCTCAGCGGCCTCCAGGCTTCCAACCCGGATTTGGAATGGTTCATGGAGCCTCCTCTGCTTCAGGATCAGCCCATGCAAACTCCTGCGGATTCCGCGATCGCCCAGTGCGCGGCGCGGGTTTTGAAGGAAACCGGACTGGATGGCGCTCCGATAGGCGTTCCTTTTGGAAGCGATGCCAGCAAGTTCGCGCGCGCGGGAATCTCCAGCATCATCCTGGGGCCGGGCAGCATCGAGCAGGCGCATACGGCGGATGAATACGTGGAGCTCGACGAGGTGGAAAAAGCTTTCGTCGTCTATCGGAACTTAATGAAATCCTTTGAATAAGAGACGCTATGTATAAGCATCTTTTCCCGAGAGCCAGAGAAGTGGCCTATCTCGACACTGCTGCGGAAGGATTGCCGCTTCCCGCAATTGAACAATCCTTTTCTAAATACTATCGCGCCAAAGCCCGGGGCACTCCCGGACGCGAGGAACTCCACGCTGTTGAGGCGGAGGCTTTGCGCCTGGTCGCTCGCCTTTTAGGAACAGAGCCGGCCAACGTGGCGTTTCTGGCCAGCGCCTCAGACGCTTTGAGTCTTCTCGCTCTTTCGATCGACTGGAAGCCCGGAGACCAAGTCATCATCAGTGATTTGGAGTTTCCTTCCAATGTTCTTCCCTGGCTGCGGTTAAAGAAGGAGATGGGATTGGATGTGGTCGTGATTTCCAGTGACCGGGGAGGCCTTTGCTCTGAGCAGGTGATTGAACGCATCACGGCGAGAACGCGCCTGATCTCATTAAGCTCCGTCAGCTATAAGACAGGCGCCTATCTGCCGGGCATCGAAAAGATCGGCGCTGCGGCCAGAAAGGTTGGGGCGGTTGTCTGCATGGACGCAACCCAGGCGCTGGGCCGCTGTCCCGTCTCGCTGGAAGGCGTGGATTACCTGGTGTCCAGCAGCTTCAAGTGGCTTCTGGGCCCTCACGGTCTTGGCATCGTGTATATCGCTCCGGAGTTCCGGCAGCAATTTCAGCCTGCAGGCATCGGTTGGTATTCCGTGGAAGATCTATTTTCAGAAAGCCGCTTTGAAAGTTATCAATTGAAAAACGGGGCGACGTGCCTCCCGGTCGGCATGCCCAATTTCCCCTCCATCTCCGCTCTTCGTCCCGGAATCGAATTCCTGCTTCAGGCCGGAGTCAACCGAATCGATCAGGAATTGACCCCCCTCGTCGAGCAACTCCGAAAAGGACTTTGCGATCTTGGGGTTGACTTGTTAACGCCAGAGGGAGCAGAGTTCTCATCAGGGATTGTCTCATTCGCCCACCCCAGAGCGGAAGAAATAGGCGCTGCGCTCGAGCGCCAGGATATCATCGTGTGGGCCGGTGACGGGCGCGTTCGGGCGTCTGTGCACCTTTACAACGAAATGTCGGACGTGGATCGTTACCTTGAGGCGCTAAAGCCGATTTTGAAGCAATAGGACTTGAAGCATGTCGAATGCTCAATGGATCGGTTTATGGGCTGTGCTGGCTGGCGGCCTTTGCCAGGGGAGTTTCATGCTCCCGATGAAGTGGACCAAAGACTGGAGTTGGGAAAACACCTGGCTGATTTTCGCCTTCTGGGCTTACTTGCTCTCCCCCTGGCTCATCGTTTGGGCTTTGATTCCCCACCCCTTGAGGGCCTTTGCGGCCACCAGTGCCGGCCCGCTGCTGGCGGTGGCCCTGTTTGGCGTCGGCTGGGGAGTCAGCGCCGTAACGTTTGGTCTGGGGATCGCAGCGGTGGGCATGTCTCTGGGGTTTGCGGTGATCGCCGGCTTGGGAGCCTTCGTGGGAACCGTCATCCCCCTGATCTTTCTTCCTTCTCACGGTTTTTCTTCCTGGCGGATTGCCGTGACCAGTGTTTCTTTGATCCTCATGTTGGCGGGAGTTGCAGTGTGTTCATTCTCCGGGAAGTGGAGAGAGGAGAAGCCAGAACCCGGCGCTACGCTCCCATACAAAAAGGGGCTTTTCGTCTGTGTCATTTCAGGGGTCCTGTCTTCCAGCGGCAACCTGGGCTTTGTTTCCGGCGGTGAGATCATTCGAAAGGCTCAGGCCCTGGGGGTATCGGCATACTTGGCGCCCAACCTCGTTTGGGCCTTCCTCTGCGCTTTCATGTTTATATTTAACGCCGGCTATTCGATTTTGCTGCTGCGGCGCAATCACAGCGCCTCGCAGTTCGTCAAGAAAGGCACGGGCCGGTACTTTCTGTTCGGAACCCTGATGGGCATCCTCTGGATGGGCGGTTTCTTCCTCTACGGAGCTGGCGCAGGACAGTTAGGAGAACTGGGGCCGTCTTTAGGATGGGGCATCCTGATGAGCATGATCGTTCTGACAGCAAATCTCTTAGGCATCCTGAGCGGCGAATGGCGCGGCGCGCCGTCGCCAGCCAAATATCGCCTCGCTCAGGGCCTTTTTCTTCTATTGCTCGCAATTGCCGGCCTGGGCTACTCCAACAACTTGAGATAAATAGTAATAAAGCGAATCCCGCTTTGAGTGCTCCAATCGCTTGGGATGACTTGGCGGGTGGATGGTCGCGCTTTGTACTCCTAATTATCCTAGGCTTTTAATATGATGGATACGCGGGCTCAAATCCTTCCCGGCACGCTGGACCTTCTGATCTTGAAGGTTGTCTCTTTAGGGCCGCTCCATGGTTACGGTGTTCTTCTGCGGATCGCCCAGATTTCCAAAGGCGCTCGGGTGATTGAACAGGGGGGGC
>DATGKJ010000359.1:0-9189 GCA_035294685.1 Terriglobia bacterium
GAGGCTCTCGATGTGCTGAACGTTCATGGTGGTCAGCACGTTGATCCCCGCATCCAGAAGCAGTTGAACATCTTCCCAGCGCTTAGCTCTTTCCGAGCCGGGCACGTTGGTGTGAGCAAACTCGTCCACCGCGCACACCTGCGGATGTCGCCGCAGGATGGCCGCCGTATCCATCTCCTCAAAGCTAGTTCCGCGGTACTGAATTTTCCTGCGGGAGATCGCTTCAAGACCCTCCATCAGGGCGATCGTATCTTTGCGGCCGTGAGGCTCAAAATAGCCCACCACCACATCGACGCCAGCGTCTTTCAGATCATGGGCTTCCTGAAGCATCTGATAGGTTTTGCCCACGCCTGCGGCATAGCCCAGATAAATCTTCAGGGCGCCGCGTAGGTTGGAAGAGAGAGTATCAGCCATGACACAAGGCCTTAATTAGGGAACACACGCACGTCCATGCCTTCCGCTTCCCGAATGATCTCGTCCACAAAGCCACCCCATAAACGCTGCCACCAGCTTTCACGGGAACTATGACCGATGAAGATCTGCGTAACGCCGTGCTGCAGGGCGAATTCCATGATGGCGTGAATCGGCTCTTCGCTTTCGAGAAGATGCACGTGTGCGTTCAATTTGCGGGCAAGCGAGAGATTGGCGTCCAGGGTCTTCTGATCGGCGGGAGATAAATCCAACTCGTTGACGTAAACAACGAAAAGCTCGCCGTGGAAGCGGTCGGCGTTGCGGTGGCCGCTTTCAATCATCCGGCTGGCGTTCATGCGGGGCGTGACACACACCAGAATGCGTTCCTGAACGCCCCACAGCGGTTCAATCCCCTGCCGTTCCAGGTAGGTTTCAAGCTGGTGGTCCACCACGTCAGCCGCTAGCAGCAAGGCGAGTTCCCGCAATTCCGAGAGCTTCTGCTGGCTGGTGATGAGGTCCTCCGTTACTCCGGGGCTTCCTCGCTCCAGGCACATTTCCGGAGGCATATCGACCACCTCAATCTCATCCGCCATCTTGACGAAGCTCAGCGGGATGGTGTCGTTTACTTCCCTGCCCGTGATCCGTTCCACTCGGTCACGGAATTCTTCGATGAATTGCAGATTCACGGACCCAATCACGGAAATTCCGTTAGCCAGAAGCTGCTCCACATCCTGCCACCGCTTGGCGTGTGCGCTTGAAGGAGGGTTGTCATACGCAAGGCCGTCAATCAGACAGACCTGGGGGCGGCGGCGGAGAATGGCATCCACGTTGATCATCGGAACGCCCTCAACCACCTTCAGCGGGATCACTTCCAGCTTCTTCAGAATTTCCTGAACTTCGAGGGAGACAGGTGGTTGAATAGCGCCCACCACCACGTCTTCATGATTTCGCTCGCGGCGGCGGCGCCCTTCATCGAACATGCGGAAGGATTTGCCTACTCCGGGCGCGTATCCCAGAAAGATTTTGAGCCGCCCCCGGCGATGGAATTCCTCCTCTGCCTGGACACGGCGGAGCAGTTGGTCAGGGTCAGGACGTGTGAGTACGTCTGGCATGAAATGCTAAACCTTGAAGATTCCCCAACCTATTATGGCGAAATCCACAGAAAAGCGAAAGGAAGAGGCTTGGTGTTCTAGAGATGGAGGGCGCCCGGAGCTTGCGTAGGCGCCAGGATAGACAGGATAGGCCGCATCAGAGCCTTTATCACTCCCACGAATCAGCAAAATGGTCGGAAGCCACAGGGCTGCCGGCTTTGCATCGCAAAACGCCTGTCGGGTGAGGTGTTGTCATCCCCTGCAAGCGCAAATTTGCAAGAGGTCTGATTCAGGCCTGTGGATTCTCGCTTACGCGGGAACGACAGCGCCGAAACGCAGGCTTGGCGTCGGTCAGGCGGCGCTATCCTGCCTGCTTCGCTGCCAGGTCGCCGATGTAGGGAATCCGATAGCGCTCATTCCGGTAAGCCTTGTACATGAGAAAGAGCCAGTAAAGCAGGATGAATAGGGCGATGATCAAGCCCAGCCCTGCCATCGCAAGACCCAAGACGCCGAAAGTGGCAAAGCTGAGGATGGAGGTGATAATGGACCAAGCGATCCAAAAGGCGACCAGCGCCACGTTGAAAAAGATGGACTGAAAAGCGTGGAAACGAACAAAACTGTTATTCTTATAAGGCTCGATCACCAGAAAGATGATCCCGGTGATGACGCCCAGAATGTAGGTCAACAGGCCGGCCACGTTGGCGCTCATGCCCGTATCCTGCGCCCCAGCCTGCGAAGCGCTTCCTGAAGACGCCACGACCGGCGCGCCACACGCCTTACAAAACGAGCTCCCTTCCTCGACGACAGCGTTGCACTTGCCACAGTAAATCATAGGTCGATTTTCTCCTCCTGAAGTCGATATTTAATGCCTTGATGGATGACAGACCAATACCCTGAAGCAAGAACGCTTTTGCCGGGAGCAAATGGACTACTTATGGAAGAAAATGCCCCCCTCGCAAAACCATTGCTGCCCCCACACTTCATACTGGTTCAGTGTTCGGAACAATAAGAAAATCTCGATGCTATTATTCGATTATTTCTAAGATTGGAAGAGACAGAATACAGAAAAGTCGCACAATTTATGATCGCCCATACGTGCGTCTGGAGGGCGCCCTGCTCCGGCAAGGCAATGGTCTCTCGCGCATCCGCGGGAATGGCAATAAAGAGGGAAGCTTATATCGCTATACCCTGAGCGCCTGATCTTGGATGAAGCAAACAAGGCATTAGTGAGTATCACCATCCAGGGCAAGATTCAGTTTGAGGACATTTACGCGCGGCTCGCCCAAAAAGCCTAACTGGCGCTGCTCTGTGTATTGCTCAATGAGTTGCCGGACGCGAGCCAGAGGAATGCCGCGAGCTTTTGCCACACGAGGCGCCTGGGCATACGCAGCCGCAGGACTGATATCCGGATCGAGCCCGCTTGCTGATGCGGTGACAATATCCGCCGGAATCGGACCGTGAAACTGCGGGTTCTGCTCCCGAAATTTGGCAATATCCGCTCTAACCCGCTCAATGAGCTTGCTACTTGTCGGGCCGTAGTTTGATCCGCCTGAGGCGGTTGGATCGTATCCGTCAGATCCGGCAGCCGAAGGGCGAGGGTGGAAGTATTCAGGCTTGGTGAAATTCTGTCCAATCAGAGCCGAGCCTATCAGTCGGCCGTGGCCCCTGATGAGGCTGCCGTTAGCTTGGTGGGGAAACAGGGCCTGGCAGAGTCCCGTGATCAGGCCAGGATAGACCAGCCCCGTCAGCACAGTGAACACCAGAGTTATCCGAAATGCCGGTCCAAGATGTCGCCACATGGATGATTCCTTTGCAGCAAGTTTTCAGCGGTCAGCTAAAGATCTATCGGTGCTGCCGGCCGCGCCTGATAGCTCGTCAATACGCTCATCAGGTCTTTGCTGATCGTTGAAGGTTGATTGCTTTCCTTACGCCAGCTTGAACAGCACCAGCAGCCGGTCAATGATCCAAATTCCAGGGAATGGGGCAATGATGCCGCCGATTCCATAAATCAGCAGGTTGCGCGAAAGCAACCCTGCCGCGCCCAGCGGCGTGTACTTGACTCCGCGCAGAGCCAGCGGGATCAGCGCAATGATGATCAGCGCGTTGAAGATGACCGCCGCCAGCACAGCGCTTTCGGGCGAGTGCAGGCGCATGATGTTCAGAGCCTTAAGCGCCGGATAGGTCGCCATAAACATCGCCGGAATAATTGCAAAGTATTTGGCCACGTCGTTGGCAATCGAGAACGTCGTCAGGGCCCCCCGAGTGATCAGCAACTGCTTGCCGATCGCCACAATCTCGAGCAGCTTGGTGGGATTGCTGTCGAGGTCCACCATGTTTCCCGCTTCCTTGGCTGCCATGGTTCCGGTATTCATGGCAACGCCCACGTCGGCCTGAGCCAGGGCGGGCGCGTCATTGGTTCCGTCGCCTGTCATCGCCACCAGTCGCCCTTCCGACTGTTCCTTGCGGATATATTCCAGTTTATCTTTCGGCGTGGCCTGAGCCAGGAAATCATCGACGCCCGCTTCATTGGCAATCGCCGCCGCGGTGAGCGGGTTGTCGCCGGTGATCATGACGGAGCGGATGCCCATCGCCCGCAATTGAGCGAGCCGGTCGCGCATGCCGCCTTTTACAATATCTTTCAGATGCACCAGGCCCAACAATCGCGAGCCATCAGCCACAGCCAGCGGAGTTCCGCCGCTGCGCGAAATGCGGTCCGACATTTCAAGAAAGCCCGCAGGAACCTTGCCGCCAAGGTCTCTCACAAATTGCATCACCGCGTCGGTCGCCCCTTTCCGCAACTGACGGCCGTCAAGATCCACGCCGCTCATGCGCGTATACGCCGAGAAAGGAACGAAATGCGCTTCCTGTTGAGAAAGTTCGCGCCCGCGCAGATTGTACTTTTCCTTCGCCAGCACCATGATGGAGCGTCCCTCGGGCGTCTCATCCGCAAGGCTCGAGAGCTGGGCAGCGTCCGCCAGTTCAAGGTCTGCGACCCCTTCAACCGGGATGAACTCCACAGCCTGGCGATTTCCCAGCGTAATAGTTCCGGTTTTATCGAGCAGCAGCGTATTCACGTCGCCCGCCGCCTCCACCGCCTTGCCGCTCATCGCCAGCACATTATGCTGCATCACGCGGTCCATGCCGGCGATGCCGATGGCGGAAAGGAGCGCGCCGATCGTCGTCGGAATCAGGCAAACCAGTAGCGAAACCAGCACCGCCACCGAGGGGATTCGGCCAGACTCGGCGGATGAAACACTATACTTTGCAAAGGGTTCCAGCGTTGCAACCGCCAGCAGGAAAATCAGCGTGAGGCCGGCGATCAGGACGTTCAGGGCAATTTCATTGGGGGTTTTCTGCCGCTCGGCCCCTTCCACCAGAGCAATCATGCGATCCAGAAAGGTCTCGCCGGGATTAGAGGTGATCCGAACCTTGATCTGATCAGACAGCACTTTCGTCCCGCCCGTGACGGCGCTTCGGTCGCCTCCCGATTCCCGGATCACCGGCGCGCTCTCGCCCGTAATCACGGATTCATCCACCGTGGCGATGCCCTCGATCACTTCGCCGTCGCCCGGAATAATATCGCCGACTTCGCACAGGACGACATCCCCGGCGCGGAGTTGCGAAGCGGCGACCATCTCAATCTTCTCGCCGCGGCTGATTCGCTTGGCGAGAGTATCCGTCTTGGTCTTCCGCAAGGCGTCGGCTTGCGCTTTTCCCCGCGCCTCGGCCATGGCTTCAGCAAAGTTCGCAAACAGAACGGTGAACCACAACCACAGGGAGATCTGGAGATTAAAGCCCAAATCCGGCCCGCCTGCAAAGGCATTCCGAATCAGGAACAGCGTGGTGATGGCCGCGCCGACTTCCACCACAAACATGACCGGATTCTTTGCCAGAATCAGAGGGTTCAGCTTGAGAAAAGAATCCTTCAGCGCGCGACGCATGATTTCGCGATCAAACAGCGGCCTCGCGCGCATAAGCTTCCTGGGGATCAGCGAAGTGGAATCTTCAGAGACCGCGGGATGGCCCGGAGTGGCTGGACTGACGCGGGTAGACATCGGATCAACTCCAGATTGGGAACAACAGCATCGAAAACAGTTTTCCCTGCCGCATCAGAAAGTGCTCGACAATGGGGCCGAGGGAAAGCGCAGGGAAAAAGGTGAGCGCGCCGACGATAATCACGACGCCCACGAGCAAGCCCACAAAAAGGCCGCTGTGAGTGGGCAGCGTGCCGCTGGTCGCAGGAATATGCTTCTTGGCCGCCAGGCTGCCCGCCACCGCCAGCATCGGAATGATCATCAGGAAACGGCCCACGAGCATGGCCAGGCCGATCGTGAGATTGTACCAGGGCGTATTGGCGTTCAATCCTGCGAAAGCGCTGCCGTTGTTTCCGGTTCCGCTGGTGAAGGCATACAGGATTTCACTGAAGCCATGCGGCCCTCCGTTATTCAGATTGGCAATCGCCGGCCCCAAGGCGTTCCAATATCCGTTTTTAGCGAAAGGAATGACAGCGCTGACAGCCGCGAACAGCAATATGCTTGCGGCCATGGCGATCAACGCCAGCATGCACATCTTCACTTCCTTCTGCTCGATCTTTTTGCCCAGATATTCCGGCGTGCGCCCCACCATCAGGCCGCCGATGAAAACAGCGATGATCGCGTAAAGCAGCATGCCGTAAAGGCCCGATCCTGTGCCGCCGAAAATGACCTCGCCCGTCTCCATATTGAAGAGAGGAACCAGGCCGCCGATCGGGGTGAAACTGTCGTGCATGCTATTGACGCTGCCGCTGCTGGCGTCCGTTGTGGCAACGGCCCATAATGCCGAATCCGCAATTCCGAACCTTTCTTCTTTCCCTTCCATATTTCCGCCGGGCTGCGTCGGGGTTGCGCTCTGCTGCACACCAAGGCGGGAGAGGATCGGATTGCCTCTCTGCTCTGCCGGATAACAGATGAAGACTCCTGCCAGAAACAGAATGGACATGGCCGCGAACAGCGCCCAGCCCTGCCGTGTGTCCTTGACCATGGCTCCAAACGTATAGGTAAGCCCCGCTGAAATCAGAAGAATCGCTAGACACTCGGCAAAGTTAGTGAGCGGAGTGGGGTTTTCAAATGGATGCGCAGAGTTGGCGTTAAAGAATCCCCCTCCATTCGTGCCTAGCATTTTGATGGCCTCCTGCGAAGCGGCAGGCCCAACAGCAATCGTCTGCTTTGCCCCTTCCAGAGTTTCAACGACCGGATAAGCTTTTAACGTCTGAGGGACCCCCTGAGCGGCAAGGAATAGAGCAAAGGCGAAGGAGAGAGGCAGGAAGATATACACAGTGGCACGCGTGAGGTCCACCCAAAAGTTCCCGATCGTTTTCGCCTCGCGCCGCGCAAAGCCGCGAATAAGGGCAATCGCAATCGCGATGCCCGCTGCCGCCGAAAGGAAATTCTGCACGGTCAGCGCCGCCATCTGGACAAAATAACTCAGCGTCGATTCACCGCTGTAAGCCTGCCAGTTGGTGTTGGTCATAAAGCTCACTGCGGTATTGAAGGCCAGATCAGGCGTCATGGGCGTCGCGCCCGCGGGAGCATGAGCGGCGCTGAAATGCATGGGATTGAACGGCAGAAGCCCCTGCAGCCGTTGAATGAGGTACACAAACAGAAAGCTTACGAGGCTGAATACCAGCAGCGAAGCTGTATATTGCGTCCAGCGCTGCTCGCTGTCCTCACGGACGCCTGACAACTTATAAATCAGGCGTTCTAAAGGCCGAAGCAATGGGTGCAGAAAAGTTCGCCTGCCCTCAAAAACCGCGGCCATAAATTTCCCGAGAGGCTTCGTCAGAATGAGGAGAAGAACAAAATAAACAAGGATTTGGAAAATGCCATTGGATGTCATGGCGACTCCTCAGAAGCGGTCAGGATGCAGAAGCGCATAGAGCAAATAGACAAATAAAAACAGCGCGACAACGCCGGATAGGATGAACATCGATGCTCTCCACGGACCTCAAACCGCCGGAATCGCCAAAGTCTCCTCAGTTGAGCCTGCGCGCCCCGCGAGGATCGGGTTAGGATGGGCGGCTCTCGCTCCGGAAAGGGCGCAGCGCGCAGCCACGCATCAGTCCCGGGCTCTAAAGACTGCATTGGGACGCATTGGCGTAAAACCGCCATTACAGGCGTTCGCAAGCCTTGGCAAACATCCAACAGAGCGCGAAGAAAGCGATGACGATCAGAATATAAATAGCGTCCAGCATGCTTCTCCGTTTCTCGAAGCAGTCTTCAAGTCAGCGTATAACGGGAGGCATTAAGAAGTCATAAAGGAAGGCTAAGGATTCCATTAATGCGTTTCCGGCACATGGAGCCGGTAACCGACCCACGGTTCGGTGAGAAGATAGCGGGGTCTGGCAGGTTGAGGTTCGATTTTCTTGCGAAGCTGGTTGACAAAGACGCGAAGGTATTCCACCTGATCGCCATAGTCAGGGCCCCACACAGCCTGCAACAATTCCCGGTGGGTCAGCGCGCGATTGCGATGGCGAATCATAAAAAGCAGAAGATCAAATTCCTTGGGAGTCAGGCGTGCCGCACGGCCTCGCGCGGATGCCTGGCGCGATCGGAGATCGATCTGCACATCCCCGAAGTCAAGCCGGTCAGCGCCTGATTCCACAACCGCCGCGCTCCGCCGCAACGCCGCGCGAATTCTCGCCAGCAGTTCCGGCGTGCTGAAAGGCTTGGTCACGTAGTCGTCAGCCCCGGCATCCAGCGCTTCCACCTTGTCTCTCTCGGCGGCGCGCACGGTAAGCACAATAATGGCTACGTCCACGCCTGAGCGTCCGTTGCGAATCGCGCGGCAGGTCTCGAGGCCGCCCGCTCCGGGCATATTCATATCCAGGAGAACCAGGTCGAAGTTCTCGGAGCGCAAGCGTTCGAGGGCTTCTTCGCCGCTGCGCGCATCCGCAACCTCATATCCGCCCGCGCTCAGCGTGGTGCGCATCACGCGCCGGATCTGCGGCTCATCGTCCACCACCAGAATGCGGCCCGCGCTCACGCCAGCGTCTCCTGTTGCGCAATGGGCAAAGAGATGAAAAACTCCGATCCCTGGCCGGAGCGGCTTTGCACCCAGATCTCTCCGGCGTGCGCGTCCAGAATCCTGCGGGCAATGGTCAGACCCATCCCAGCGCCCGTCACCTGGCCGTGGCTGGAAGGAGCGCGATAGAATTTTTCAAAGATGCGCGCCTGATCCGCCTCCTCAATGCCAGGCCCCTCATCGGCCACGCTCAAAATAACACTCCCTTCCGCCGTTCGCGCCCGGAGCGTGACAGGAGTGTTGGGCGGAGAATACTTGAGGGCATTATCCACAAGCTGCCGGATGGCAAGGCCGATCAGTTCCCCATCCACCAGAACCTCGGGCATTTTCGGAGTAATCAGGATGCGGACTTCCCTGCCCTCAATAGCTGGTTTCATCTGTTCCAGAGCCGAGCGGACCAGAGCATTCACATCGCACAGCTTCCGCTTCACCTGAACCTGGCCTACCTCGATGCGCGCCATCTGAATGGCCTCACTTACCCATTGAGAGAGCCGATCCGCCTCCTCGTCGATAATTGAAACCAACTCGCGCTGGGCGAGCGGCTGGTGAATGGAGCCGGAAAGCAAGGCCGTGGCGGCAGCCTTGATCGAAGTCAGCGGCGTCTTGAATTCATGAGCGATGGCATCCA
>DATGKJ010000360.1:0-20879 GCA_035294685.1 Terriglobia bacterium
GACGCCATCGATGGGCACATGGCGGCGTTTGAAATCCTTCACCATCGCGTAGATGGCGTCTGATTTGGCATTCAACCCCTCGGCGGCGTAGTCGTTGTAGAAGAGCAAGGCTTGCGGATCGGCCTGATGCGCCCAGCGGAAGGCTTGCGCAATGTAAGCGGTTCCCTGGCCGGCCAGCCCGATTCCGGGCCGGTCGTACCAGAGGGTGTGCTTCAATTGGCCGTTGCGGTCAAAGGCCTCGTTTACAACATCCCAGGCGAATACTTTGCCGCGATAATGGCTGACCACAGTTATGATATGGTTCTTCATGATGCTGCGCAGTTCATCCGGAGTGAAATGACCTTCAGTCAGCCACGCCGGATTAAAGATGCCCCATAGCAGATTATGACCGCGAACCTTCATCTGGTGGGCTTCGGCGAATTCGACAACCTGATCGCCCGTCGTAAAATTGAATTGGCCCCGGGCCGGTTCTGCGGCTCGCCACTTCATGGCGTTTTCGGGTTCCACCATGTTGAACTGGCTGGCGAGCATTTCGGCATAGAGGGGTTCGGAAAACCGCGCAGGGTCCACAGCCGTACCCACCAGCAAACCCAGTCTTTGAGCCTCTTTGCGCAATGACTGGGCAAAACCGGCGGGTTGCCCTACAATCGGGAGGGCTATCAGGATCGCTAGGAAATTCAGGCTGATTTTGAATCGCATCGCATTCCTCATGGATAGAATGTCCTGATCGCTTCAGGGCCGCCGTGACGGGCTCCGTCGCAGGCCTGATGAAGCGCGCGGCGGCGGTGAATGCATATTTATCAGTCATTCGGCTTCGACAGTCAAGAAGCTTTGTGTGGATGGGGCGCTTTGCGGATGTGAAAATCTGAGGATGCAAAAGAATCGTCATGAAAAATGGATTGCCTCTTCTGCCCACCAGCGTGGTGGGCTCCTACGCCAGGCCTGCATGGGTTTGGACCGCTCTTGAAGCGGCCCAGCGCGGCGAACTGGGCCCTGCCGATCTTAAGGAGGTTTTGGATGACGCCGTTGATATGGCCCTGCGCGACCAGGAAGACGCAGGCGTGGACGTTGTCTCCGACGGCGAAATGCGCCGCGCAGGGTTCTTCACGGCCGAGTTTTACGCGCACCTTACGGGACTGAGAGCGCTTGAACCGGAGCGGCGAAAGGGCCCGGCCGGACACGACCAGCAGCATCGTTTTGAAGTGCTGGAGCCGATCTCAGCGCCGCAGGGACTGGGCGTGGTGGCGGAGTATCAATATGCTCGCAGCCGCACTAGGCGGCCGATCAAGGTCACGATCCCAGGCCCATTCACGCTCTCAGGCCGGCTCACAACCGGCGGCGTCTACAAACAACGATTGGACGCCGCCTGGGCCTTTGTCCCCATTCTCAATGCTGAACTGAAGGCGCTGATTGCCGCCGGAGCTGACTTTATCCAAATTGATGAGCCTTCGCCCGCGATTCATCCGGAGAGCAAGGCGGAGTTTGCGGCGCTGTTTAATGCGGCTGTCGAGGGGATCACGGCGCGCCTGGCCGCCCATCTGTGCTTTGGCAACTATGCCGGACGCCCGCTGGGAAAAAGGTCCTACTCCAAGATTCTGGATCAGATGATGGAGTACCGGGTGGAGCAACTGCTTCTGGAATTTGCGAATCGGGAGTTGGCAGAGCTTCCGCTATGCCGGGAAATCAGCCGGCATCGGGAACTGGCGATCGGCCTGGTGGACGTGAAGAGCTACTACCTTGAGACCCCTGAAGATGTCGCGGAGCGCATCCGCCAGGCGCTGGAATATGTGCCAGCGGAAAAGCTGACGATTGTCCCGGATTGTGGCTTCAGCCAGACCGCGCGTTGGGCAGCCCGCGCAAAGTTGCGCGCCATGGTTGAGGGCGCGCGCCAAGTCCGCGCCGAACTGAAATGAACGGTCGGTTTGAGATGATCGCGAAACACCGAGGATACGCGACTTATCTCAACGGGTTACTGCCCTGCTGCACCTTCTCCCTCTGTCATTCTGAGCGAGCGCAGCGAGCGAAGAATCCCTGTATTGAGTAGGAACAAACTCAAATGCCGAGATTCTTCGCTCAGAATGACTGGCTGAAGTTCAGGGTGGTCGGCCATCGAGGCCATCAGATTTGAGCCGAATTCCACACCGTGACGCCTGCTTTGCAGAAAATTCCTTACTACGTTGTTCTCTTCAGAGACATCGGGAATCTTCCCTATTGCCAGACGGTCAAGAATTGCCTATGCTGCTAATGACTGGAGTAAACTTGTGGGGAGTGGCCGGCCAGCAAAGGTTGCCTAGGTCTCTCATCAAGGCAAACCTTCCACAGTTAGCTGGGTTGCTTCTTCGCACCATACCAAATCGTATAAACCGCTAGCGGCGAGGGCATTCGGAAAAGTTCCCGTGATGATCATGGCTGCCTTTCAAGAAGCGGGGGCAGACTTATTCCCTGCCAGGTTGCTCCAACAAGAACTACAAAGAAGAGGCGGAGATCACAGCCTCTGCTAAAAGCTTGAGTGGCGGATGAGTTCCGTGGTTTGGGATTGTCCGCCATCGCGGGAGGAAGATCATGTCTTTAATGCCACTCAGCTTAGCATCCATTAAACCTGTCAAACAGTGGAGCCCCGAAGGACAACCAGCAGGCCGGCCCCCCAGGATTCTGATGGTGTCCGAGGATGTCCAGGAACTGAAGGACTGGACGCAGGTCTTCAATCGCCGGGGCTATGGCGTGCGGGCTTGCTCTTCGTACAACGAGGCGGCTCGCTGCCTGGAATCGGAAAAGTGCGATCTGATTCTGGTTGATCAGGGCAGCCCCGCATTTGAGGGGCGAGTCATCCTGGAATCAGCGGCGAAAGCCAACCGGAGATCTCCGGTTCTCGTTCTGGCGCGCTCTCACGATATGCATTGTTATCTCGAAGCCATGCAGTTGGGCGCGGTGGATTATCTGGAAAAACCGTTGCCCGCGCCGCAGATCGTTCGGCTGGTCGAGAGATATTTGCCCTATCAAACATCCGCGGCATGAACGAGGTGCCCCGAGCAGCCTGGCCTGCGCCTTGGGGGACAAGATCTTGCTGCGGCCTGCAAATTGCCGTGGCAACCCTGCCGTAGGTGTAGTGTGCCTGTGCGTCGTTCAGGCAGGCTCTCAGCGCCGAAAATCGCCGGTGAGGACCCATGCGCGCCAGCGCAGGTACTGCTGATCTGCTGAGGGGGCAATCAACCCCGTCAGAAGTGGAAGTGTAAATCCATAAAAGAAAGTGTAGGAGAACGATTGCATGAGGAAAGTCAAGACACTGAAAACGAAGAGCGATAATCCCAATCTGCAAATTCTTTCCGGCGAGGACCTCGATGGCTTGAAAAGAACCATCCGCCAATGGGTGGAACACTCCGCCTATCGGCATTATGAGGCTCGCGGCCGCCAGGATGGGCGCGCTCTGGAAGATTGGCTGCGCGGAGAAGCCGAAGTCCTGCAACCCGCTCAGGCGAAAATTGAGGAATCGGGCGAGACGCTCACGATCACAATGGATGCCAAGAACCTTGAAGCCCCCACGCTACAAATTGGCATTGAACCGGAGCGCGCCATCATCTGCCTGGGCAAGCAGGAAAATTCTGGGCATTCCTTCAGTCTGGAGTCGGTCAGGGTTATTGATTTTCCTCACAGGGTTGACTCAGCAAAGGCAGGAGTGGACTTCAAGAGAGGCAGGTTCTATCTGAAGCTGCCGATGGCCACTTCGGCCTGTTGAAAAGCGCGCGGCAAACGGCGCCCTTCAGCTTCTTACTTGATTAACTTGCCGAGATCGAGTCCAAATGCAGGCTGATCTTTCGTTCCTGTAATCTTGATCGGAAGAACGGTTCCCGCGCCCTTCCGGGCAAACAACGGATCGATGGGTCTCAGCAGAAGCGATTTGATTCCGGTGGTCATCTGCGACAACTTGGCCTCAAGCCGCAATGTGCCGTGGAAATCGAGGTTCTCGCTGATTAAGCCGTAGCTGCCGTGGAGCTGGACGGACGCCCCCGGCACGCTGAACGACAGGCTTGAAAACGTCACGGTGCCGTCCTTCAGGACGAAACGCCCTTTCATATTAAAAACGCTGCTTCCGGAATTGTCGGACGCCTGAACGCCCTGGCCTTTGCGGCTGAGACTTTCGAGGCGCTGCTGCACGTTCAGACTGGTGAACCGCGCAGATTGGATGGTGAAGCCGCCGTCCAGGATCAGTCGTTGAACGACGTCTTCCTCACCCGGTGGGAGGTCGAATTTCGTTTTCAGGCTGATGGCGCCGGTCAGCAGGGGCTTTGAAGATTTCACCGCCAGGCGAAGCAGGTCTTCAATGCGGGCATGATCTGCGCTCACATCCAGCAGGATTACTCTTCCCTTAACGCCCGTCGTCCGCAGCACACCCCCGCGAGCCACGATTGAGGATTCGAGGAACTGCGCGTCCACCGGCCTCAACATGGTGTCGCCATTGGTCCCATCCACCACTGCCATAAATTGCGTTTTCAGGTGAACGGGATTGCCGCTGATCCCAATGGCAAAATCGGGCGTATCTGTCTCGCCTTGAACCCTGATGCGGTTCAGCACGCCGTCGTACTTCCCATGCGAGGATAAAATTCCCGCGATCCCCCGGATCGTTGAAAGATCCGCGTCTCGAAACGCATAGCTCCCTGCAACCGGCGTCAGGCCTGGATTATCCGGATTCCAGGGGCCGAAGGTTCCGGTGGATTGAATCTCGCCGATCGGCTTGGGATTCGTCAGAGTGGCTTGAAAAGACATGGCCTGGCCTCTTCCAGCCGATTCCAGCCGGAGCCTGGATATTGCGAACACGTGCGGGAGCTTGCCGGGCGCGCGGGGCAGGATGCTGAGGACTGTTCCGTCGGCGATGACTTCTCCAAGCGTAAAGGGCGGAAGGCGGCGTCTGGTCTTTCTGGGCTGCGAAGGGTTTTCCTGTCGAGGCGGGATATTCAGGGCGAAGCCCTCCAATCGCAAACGTTTCAGCCGTCTGGGATGGCTCAGCAATCCCAGCCAACTCTCATCAAACGCGAATCTCTTGATCTGCGCCAGAGGCAGCGTCTCCTTGCTATCTCTGGATTTCAGAACCAGGCCTTCGCCCACGACGCGAATGTGAGGAAATAAAGAGACGTGAAAGCTCTTCAGCTCCACATGGCATCGGTAGTGCTCTTCCAGCGCGTGAATGGCCCATTTTCGGCTCAGCGGGGAAAGGTGAACGTCCACTTCGATCCGAACCACCATTGCGCCGAGAATGACGATGCCTAAAATGATCGGCCACTTCCGCCCGGCGTGTCTTGGGGTTGATTCCAGTTGTTGCATGCTGCCTTTCTTTACCCTACCGTCTTCGTCCGAAAAACGCCAAGGCCCTCGGGCTCAACTCAAATTCCGATGAGCCCGTTGAGTGAAACTGCGCCGGAAGAGCGCTTCCGCTCCCTAGCCAGCATTCCTCCGCGGAGTCGAGTTCTTTGTCCCAATCACCCTCGGGCAGCGCGATATTCAAAGTCACCGGGCGCTCACTAAAGTTGAAGATCATCAGAGCTTCTCCAGAATCGCTCCACCGGCGGATCGCGAGCGCCTTCTTCTGCTCAAATCCCATCACTTCCATCCGTTCCTTGCTGGGATTCATCAGCCCGGGATGAGTGCGCCGAATCGCGATCAATTTCTGATAGAACTCCCATAAAGTGCGGTGAGGTTCCTGCGAGCGCAGCCCATGGTTGAGCCTGGAGCGGAGGAACGTCTGTTCATCCTGCGGATCAGGAATCTGGCCCTGCCATTCAAACGCAGCGAATTCCTCAAGCCGGCCTCTCCGAATCGCTTCGATCAGCTTCGGGTCGGAATGACTTGTGAAGTACTGAAAAGGAGCGGTTTCACCGTATTCCTCGCCCATGAAAAGCAGCGGAATAAAGGGTGAAAGGAGGGTGACTCCGGCGGCCAGTTTAAGTCCTTCAGTTTTCACCCCCTGCCCCAGGCGGTCTCCCAGCGCGCGGTTCCCAACCTGATCGTGATTCTGCGCAAAGACCACGAATTGCCGGGCGGGAAGTGACCGCGAAGAATTGCCGTGGCGACGCTTGCGAAATACGGAGTACTGGCCGGAATATACGTAGCCTTCCTGAAACGCGGTCGCCAAATCGCTGATTCTTCCGAAGTCAGCATAATATCCAGCGCGCTCACCGGTGAGCAGGGTGTGAAGCGCGTGGTGGAAATCATCGTTCCATTGGGCGTCCAGGCCGTAGCCGCCGAGCGTCTGCGGCCGGATGACGCGCGTGTCATTCAGATTGCTTTCAGCAATCAGGTAAATCTGCCGGCCTTGAGCCTGGGCAAACGCATGAACGGCTGCGGATAACTCGCCCAGAAACGGTCTGGCGCTTGGGTCGACGATGCCATGTATGGCATCCAGGCGCAGCGCGTCGATGTGAAATTCCGCCAGCCAATAGAGCGCGTTCTCGATAAAGAAGCGGCGGACTTCATCGCTCTGAGGTCCATCAAAATTGATCGCCGATCCCCAGGGAGTGCGGTAACGATCCGTAAAATACGGGCCGTATTCGCTCAGGTAGTTTCCTTCAGGGCCGAGGTGGTTATAAACCACGTCCAGCGTCACCGCAAGTTCGCGCTGATGGCAGGCGTTGACGAGCCTTTGCAACCCAGACGGCCCGCCATAACTCTGCTGAACGGCAAAGGGGAAAACGCCGTCATACCCCCAGTTCCGGCTGCCCGGGAACTGCGCAACAGGCATCAACTCAATGACCGTGACGCCCAGCCGCTTCAGATCATCAAGATGCAGAATGATGGCGTCAAACGTGTCTTCGGGTGTGTACGTGCCGACGTGAAGCTCATAGAGGATATAACTTTCCAGGGGCAAGCCTCGCCAGCCCGCATCATTCCATTGAAAAGCTTCGGGATTCCAAATCTGCGAAGGTTGATGGACTTCTTCCGGCTGAAACCGGGAGGCCGGATCGGGCCGCTCGGCCTGGTTGTTCAGACGGTAGACGTAACGAGCCTCTGGATTGATTTCTTCAACAACGGTCCGGAAGTAGCCGCGATCCTCCGGGTTCATGCGGACCACGCGCTCGCGCGGGGAGAGGATTCGTAAATCGACTGTTTTCGCTTTCGGAGCCCACACCTGAAATTGCCAATCTCCATTTTCGAGCGCCGTTGCGCCGAGCGTCAGCATTGGGGTTGGGTCTCTGTGGTTATCCATGCTTTTGCTTAACTCCCTGTCGCTCGCGATGGACTTGCTCAAGGGCGTTCCGGACTCGCGGCAAGCGCGTAAGTTCATCCTGCTTGTAGCGCAACCTGGATCGCCAGTTGGCTTCCGGCGGGCTTGCCGGGATGTTTTGAGGTTTGAGTTCCATCCAGAGATCCTCCAGGTTCACCAAAACGAGCGCGGCGAGGCTTGCGCTCAGAAACTTCAAGGATGCCCGAAGATAATCCTCGGCCCGAGGATGCTTCTTCTCAAGCCAGCCCGCCTGCTTCAATGTTTTTTCAAGCCAGGCAATCGAGGCGCGGCGGGCTTCGAGTTCCGCCTGAACAGCATCGTGTGAAACCAAACCCATGCGCATTCGGTCTTCAATATCCAGGCCGCGGAGATATGCCGCGAAGGGAGGCATATCATGAGTGTTGAGGCTTGCAATATGATCGCGGGTGGGAAGTTTAACCCATCCTTTCACCGGGCAAGCCAGTTCGTATTGAAGCACGTATAACTGCTTGATGTTGTGCCGGGCCATCGCCGCATCAACATAAGCCGGAACCGTGCCCAGGTTTTCGCCGGCGATGGATGCTTTGCGGCGATGAGATTCCACGAGCAGAATGGCATAGAATTCATCCGCGTGGTAGCGCACGAAAACCCCGTCGCGAGCTTCGCATCCTTTCGGAATCCAGTAAAGCCGGTGCAGCCCCATGATGTGGTCGATGCGCAGGAGGCTGGCATGCTCCAACTGATGGCGGAGACAGGCGATAAAGTAACCGTACCCCAGTTCTCGAATCGCTTCCGGATGAAGGGGAGGGAAATTCCAGTTCTGTCCCTTGGTGAAAACGGCATCGGGCGGCGCTCCTCCGCTCATTTCGCGGACAAACGCGCCTCGCTCGCGCCAGACATCATATCCAGCAGGATGGATGCCCAGCGGCAAATCCATGCACAAACCTGCTCCCTCCTCGCGCGCGCAATCGGAAGCCCTCTTAAGCTGCTCATGCGCCTGCCACTGAACATATTGATGATAGCGTTCCCATTCCGGATCGTAGTCCACAGCGCGAAGTCGTCCGTCTCTTAACCTTGCAGGCCACGCAGTCCAGGGAACACGCGATCGCTCGCATACGGCGCGGAAACGCGCGTAGTCGCGGATGGCGGGATGCGCGCGCAGGAAGCGCTCAAAGTCCTGGTGGCGGGCGGAAGCCGTTCCGTAAAAGCATGCGGCCAGCTTTTGAAGAATCTTCCGCTTCGCCGCCATGGCCTGGCGATAGTCCACTTCTCGCAACTTGCCAAGTGATTTCACCTCATTCTGAAACGGCGCTGATTCGAATAGCGAACGCGCGGAAGGGCAATTCTTAAACTCCGGGATCTGGCTCAGGTTCAGATAAAACTCATTCCACGCCAACCGGCTTGCGGGCGCATAGGGGCTTGGATCAAAAGGCTCATCGAGGAACGAGGCCAGAAGAGGCAAGGTCGAGATCGTGCTGCCGCCCAGTTTATGAACCCATTCGAGAAGCGAGGTTAAATCTGAAAAGTCGCCTGCCCCCCAGCTCGAATCCGAACGGAGGGCGTAAAGCGGAACAAAAAGGCCCCAGGCGCGACCGGAGCGCATGGCTGAATGTTCGTAAGCCTTGTGTGGCGCTACGACGACCATACTGCGGGCTGTTTTGCCCTTTAACTCTATTTGAAGGTGGTGATAGCCGCAGGGAAACCGAGTCGGAAGCATCAGGCTTCTGACCATATAACGGACGCCATCCACCTGGACGGCTTTGCCGCGTAGCAGAGCCGAGGTTTTCAAATTCCAGGTCTGAGTTTCCCCGCCTTCGAGCCTGAGGTGACAGCCGATAGAGGCCCCCTCATATTTTGCGGGAAGCCGAATCGGCAATACGGTTGCGCGGCCTTCATAAGTCACTGAGACCGGCTCGATCGCGCTTGCCCACAGTTGGCGCTCGCGCTCCCGAAAGGCATGAGGAACATCTTCGAGCCTCGCAATGGGCGCGCCCAAAGCGCGCAGCGCCGCCATGAGCGATTCAATGGGCGGTTTTCTTCGGCGGCCTCCAACGTCGCGGTAGCTTGCCTGCACGCGATAAAGCCGGGCCAGTTCATGAAGTTTTCCCACTAACTTTTCCGTGCCTGAAGTCATAATTCAGCTAAAATAGCTTGCAAGCCTTGGATGGCTCAGAAAGCCGGATACATTCAAAGTGCAATGGGAGGTCACGATGTCGAGACGTCATCTGACACAGTTGGCGACCGTCTGCGCCATCATTTTGGCTGGTCTCGCGCCAGCCGCCGGCGGAAGCTTGCGGGCGATGGCAGCTTTTGGCAATGGACAGGCGCGCCCTCAAAGGACGCCTGCTTATCTGGTGCGCGAGGTGCGTCATCAACTCTTGCTGCTGCCGTACTATTCCATTTTCGACAACATCGAATATCAGGTCCGCGGTTACACCGTCGAACTGACCGGCGAGGTGGTTCGCCCGAGCCTGAAGTCTGAGGCGGAAAATGTGGTCAAGCATATCGAGGGCGTCGAAAAGGTCATTGATGATATCAAGGTTTTACCGCCTTCCACCTCCGATGATCGAATCCGCCTTGCTGAATATCGGGCAATCTATGGTTATCCTGCTTTGAATAAGTACGCGCTGCAAGCTGTGGGACCGATCCACATTATTGTGGATAACGGACGCGTGACTTTGGAGGGCGTCGTGGACAATCAGGGTGATAAGAATATCGCTGGAATTCGAGCCAACGGCGTTCCAGGGGTGTTTTCTGTAGCAAACCACCTTCGCGTGCAATCCGGCAAAATATAAGGGCGTGCTGAGTGAGGCAAGCCCATGAACGACCGCCCTCCGATTTGGCTCGTCCCCGCTCGCGCTTCACTGCCTCTGAGCGGCAACCTGCTGAGCAGGGTAAGCCTGCAAATTGGCCAGTTCCTTTAATAGCTCCCGCCAATGCTTGGGATTCTTCTTGGTTGCGACCGGCGCGTTCAGGTTCTGATAAAAACTCAGAATATTCGCGCGTAGTTCCGGGCTTACTCCGGCAAAATGCTGGTGGGCGAGGTTATGGAGCAACCGGGCATAGGTCTTGTCGGCAAGCGCGTAATCGCCCGCGTGGGTAGGCTTTCCGGTGTCAAGATCGCGGTCTGCAAAGGCCGGACCATCCACGTTCACTTTGGCCAGCAAGGCCCGATAGCGATCGATGGTGATTCCAAAGCTGTGGATAAACATGGCCTGAGTTCTGGGAGTCGGGGGTTTGAATTCCAGGGTTTGCAGTCGCCCCACCTTCGGCAGAATCTGGAATAAAAACACCAGGAAACGCGCAATGAGGCTCAGTCTTGCATCGGCCTCGTCCCATCCTCTGAAAATGAACTGCGGTCTCCGATAGTGACGGTTCCAGACTTTCTGGTAGTTTTCCGGTGACAACCGGTAACCCAGCCGCATGCGCGCCAGATTTGGATTGACCTTGCGGATGGCCTTTTTCTTCTTTTTCCAGGCAATTTGAGTGATTCGTGGGATGATCTCACTCGCCCCCTGACGATAGATCGCGAGGGTCAAACTCTTACAGAGGAAAAGACGGTCAAAATCAATCCCATAAGTGGACTGGAAGGCGCGCGCGAGCAATGGCTCGGCAACCTTGAACCCGATGAAATTTTGATAGGTCTTGGGCAAGTAACCGGCGCCCGCAATCTGCGCAACATCGAAAGAAAACTCCACCATGATGTGCGCCTGCGGATTATCCTCGAAGGTCACAATCCTGCCATACTTTCTTGCGAGCTTGGGATACATAATGGGTACAGAGAGGTTCACTGCCAGGGGATGGCCGGTGTTATCGGCGACGTAATGCGAGAGCGCTCCCAGAGCGAAGGCGTATTCATCCAGATTCTGCGCCTGATCGAGCAGCGCCACAATGAAGTCTCCGCTGCGAACGTAATGGGTGAGATCGCTGAAGAAGCGGTTTCCGAAAGGGTAATATCCCATGTCTTGAATTACGCTTCCCCCGTAAGCATATGCGTGCGCTTCGCGCAGCATCTGCGGGGTGGCATGGAGGTAGCGCTTCAGCAGAAGAGGGATGATGACAGGTCCCCAAAGCGTGTCAATAATCGCTTCATGGCTCAAAACCGAGTACCCGTACACCCGCGAAGTCAGGGAAAAGAAGAATGTTCCCAGAATCAGCCCCACTAGAATGATGTGAGAGCAGGCGCGGCTCAGCATGATGCGATCCATCATACAAAGCGCCACTTTTAAGCACAACCGCCTGCCGCAAGGAAAATACAAGCCATTCTTCTAAGTCGCATGACCACGGCCTCGGATGAGGTGAACGATCAGAGAGATGATGGCCAGAATAATCAGAATATGAATCAAGGCGCTGGCAACGTGAAAGACGATGAAGCCGAAGATCCAGGCGATCAGCAGAATAACAAATAAGCCTAGCAGCATGAATTAACGCCTCCCTTGTTCTCGCCGAATAGCTGGCGCTGTATTACATAAGTTAGCCCGCAAATCCTGCCCTCTCTCACCCGCCCCGACTCGCCGAGGCAGAAAGAAATCGAACCTTGTTCCCCTCGTCCCTCTGGGGAGAGGAGTTGGGTGACGAGGGGGCGCGCGAATCGTTTTCAGCAACCTGCTAGGTCCGCCGCCGGGTTAAATGAGAAATCAGACTGACCAGAAAGATGATCAGGAAGATGATGAACAATATCTTGGCAATGCCCGCCGCCGCGGCGGCTATTCCGCCAAAACCCAGGAATGCTGCAATAATCGCAAGAATCAAAAACACTACAGCCCAATACAGCATAATTTCCTCCTCGATTTTCCTCGCCATGCGAGGCTATCCGTCGCCGCCAGCGACTGTGCGTGGAAGTGGGCGATCGCTCTTGGCGAAGTCGGCGCTGGCTTCACCTGCGGAAGAGATATCCTCCGCGCCGGTGATTTCCAGGACTTCCTTCGCGCGCTTGACCCAATCCGAATCATCGCAGTGGACAGACAGCAGGATGCCGCCGCTCCTTACCCGACCCTCGTAGCGTTTCGCCTCGTATTCGGGGATGCCCATTCCCGCAAGCGCGCCGGCTATGCCGCCGATCGCTCCACCTACGCCGAGGCCGGCAAGCGCCGTCACGATCGGTCCTGCGGCAATGAAGGGCCCGACTCCGGGAATCGCCAGAGCGCCGATGCCAACCAGCCATCCCAGGGCGCCTCCGATCACCCCTCCGGCCACGCCCCCGGTGGCAGCGCCCTCCGGAGCTTTAGTGCTCTTTTCGTGAGCGAAATCCTTAGATCCTGTATTCTCCGGAAAGAGAACAGAAATATCGGTATTCCGAAATCCTGCCGCCTTGAGCGTATCCACGCCGCTCTCGACGCTTGCATAATTGGGGTAAATGCCGAAAACAGCTCGATTTTTCTGCGCCATCTGAAATCCTCCAAAAATCCAGATGGAAAACTCACGCCTGAAAGTCTGTGACAGCTTGTGGATGGATGTTCATGAATCTGGATTTTTCTCTGTCGACAGGTTTAGGCTAAGGCTGATGGGCATAGAACGCAATCAACAAGAGTCGGTAGTCGGCCTTGGAATTCACCCTAGCAAGTTTCTGAAAAACTCATCCAACCTGTCATTACCGAGGAGCCGAAGGCGGTCCCGAGCTTGCGGGGGAGGAATCTCGTAAGTTCTTTATGGGCAGGGCGAGATTCCCGCTTCGCTCGGAATGACAGCCTCAGAATCGTTTTTCAACAACCTGCTGGCCGTTGAATTCAGGGGGAGTGACGCGCTGGATTGTTCGCTTCGGTAATCTTCCCTTCCAATTCGGGAAATCCCCGTATTGCCCTTTCTGTAAATCTCGCCATAGACTCGGCGATGGAGGCGCATGATTCCTGTTCGGATATTGATAGCGGATGACCACGAGATCGTGCGCATGGGGCTGCGCGCATTGCTTGAAGGGCATGCAGGCTGGGAAGTGTGCGGAGAGGCAAGCAACGGAAAAGAAGCCATAGAAAAAGCGGGCAAACTTCATCCTGATATCGTCATTGTGGATGTAACCATGCCCCAATTGAACGGCCTGGAATCGGCTCGCCGCATTCTATCTGCCAGCCCGGACGTCAAGATGCTCGTTCTCTCCATGCACGAGTCAGAAAAATTGGTGGAAGAAGCGCTGGAGACGGGCGCCCATGGTTTTCTGCTGAAATCCGATGCCGCGCGTGAGCTGATTGCCGCCGTTGAAGCCATCCTGAAGGGACGGCGTTTCGTAAGCTCCAGGCTTGCAAAGACAGTGGTCCACCCTCTCACTGAAGCCGCTTCCTTCTCCCCGGAGGTAACCCTGACCGGCCGGGAGCGCGAGATCCTGCAGCTTTTAGCGGAAGGCAGAACCAGCAAGGAGGTGGCCCTGGCGCTGAATATCTCAACGAAGACAGCCGAGACTCACCGGACGAACATCATGCAGAAACTTAACCTGCATTCCATCACTGACCTGACCCGGTATGCCATTCGAAACAAGATCGTTCAGCCGTAAGATGGGGTGAAAGGAAGGTGAACGATGCCGAAAGGGAAACGCTTGCGTGGGGTTGGTCCCAAAGAACAGCGGATGTACGAGCACATCAAGCGGAACGCTCAGAAGGAGGGCCGTTACGGCAAGCGGGCCAAGGAAGTCGCCGCGCGCACGGTGATGAAGCATCACAAACAGGAGGGGCACAAAAAAGGACGCTGACAAGCGTCGTAAGAAGTGGAGAGCCGCCCCGGAGAAAGCGGCAGATGTGTGGGAAGGTTGAGCGACTCTGACTCGTCACCAGCCGCTTGCCGCTCGTTGTCGCGCTTCCATCAAGGCTCGATCAATTGATTGCGCACCGCGTAGTGCACAATATCGCACACCGAGCGGAAATTAAGTTTGCGCATGATGTTCGCCCGGTGAGTTTCGGCGGTTTTCACGCTCACTCCCTGGATGGCGGCCACTTCTTTATTCGAATGACCCTCCGCGAGCAATTGCAGGATCTCACGCTCTCGCGCGGTCAGAGGGCCTGAACTGCACTTGTCGGAGGCTGTGAAAGCCAGATATCCACGAAGAAGCATGCGGGCCACGCTTGAAGTAAAGAACGGCTTGCCCTCGGAAAGGGAAATGATGGCTGCCACCAGATCGCGGGCGGCGTCGTTCTTAAGGATGTAGCCGTGAGCCCCCGCCCGAAGAACGTCTTTGACGAGTTGCTCGGATTCATGGACTGTCAGGATGAGCACTTCCGTTTCAGGACGATCTTTCACAATTTTTCGGGTAGCCTCGAGGCCGTTCAGTTCAGGCATGCTGATGTCCAGAACGACGACGTCGGGCTTGAGCTTGATGCTCTTTTCGACCGCCTCTCTTCCCGTTCTCGCTTCGCCTGACATTTCTACGCGAGGCTCGGTTTCGAGCACCGCTCGCAGACCCTGTCGCACCACATCATGATCGTCTGCGATAACAACGCGAATTTTTTCGCTTTGCGAATCGGCATAAACGGTATTGCCCTTCTCGATCTCCTCGGTGATCATTTCGGCCTCCTGATTTTTGCTGATGCAAAATTCTTCCGCAGGCCTTAACGGATCCGGCTCCAAAAGACGAAATTTGAAGCGCTCGCAGTATCCCCACTCAGGTGGGACCACCCGTCTCTCTAAATATGAGGGAGCAATCGATTCGCCAAAAGCGCTGGCGTTACGCTAAATGAGGATTTTT
This sequence comes from Terriglobia bacterium, assembly GCA_035294685.1. Taxonomy (GTDB): domain Bacteria; phylum Acidobacteriota; class Terriglobia; order UBA7540; family UBA7540; genus RH2-MAG17b. Next base: position 14,859 of record DATGKJ010000360.1, read on the forward strand.
CAAAAAGATAGCAACACAGGCAACTTTCGGATTGTAGGTAATATCTTGGCGAATCGGGTAAATATTTCTGATCTGCGAAACGGCAGTGATGAGTGAAAAATGACGAGTAAATGTAACCAGAATCTCAGATTGGTTTTTTGCTCATCACTCATCACTCGTCACTTTTCACTGTTTTTTGCGGCTCCTCGGAAGGACAGGCTGGATAAGTTTTTCAGTGATCTGTCAGCCCTTGTGCATTTCCAGCAGTTGCGAGAGAAACGACTTCTTTGAAAGTATTTATCAACCATCTCTTCATCGTCCTTTTTCACCTGGGTGGATTCGGACTTCTGGCCCTCGGAGTACTGGATTCCTCTTTCCTTTTCACCCCATTCGGCAATGACGTGCTGGTGATTGCGATGACTGCCCGCAAACACATCCTCATGCCCTACTACGCTGTCATGGCGACGGTGGGTTCCGTGATCGGATGTCTGATTCTCAATTTCGTGTGCGAGAAAGGCGGGGAGCAAAGTCTGGAGAAGCGGGTATCCCGCCGGCGGCTGGATTACGTGAAAAGACGTTTCAAGAAGAATGCCGTGTGGACGCTTGCCCTGGCCTCGTTAATGCCGCCCCCGTTTCCTTTCACTCTGTTTGTCATGGTGGCGTCGGCGTTAAATTATCCCCGAACGAAGCTCCTGATGACAATTGGAGTGGCGCGGCTCATCCGCTTCTCCATTGAAGGCTTGCTGGCTATTTGGTTTGGAAATGGGATTCTCCGGCTGGCTCGTTCCACAAAACTGGAATATGCCGCTTTGGTTCTGGTGATCGTCTCGGTGGCGGGCAGCGGTTTTTCAGTCTATACCTGGACGCGACAAAGCAAGGCTACTGCTCGTCGGTCCCCCCGTTAAACTGCCTTGGGATTTCAGCTTCTACGGCATCCCACTTTTTAGATTGCTGGTTTTACCTGATGGTCATGGAGATGAATCTGCTTATAATAAATAGAGTGCTTCACTAGAGAAGAGAAGGAGGGTTACCCATGTCAAAACGCACGATAGTCATACTTCTTGGACTGTTGATCGCCGGTCTTGCGTCCGTGGCGATGTCGGCGACTTCGAGCCGCAGCGATGATATCGAACGCATCCATCATGCCGCTGAGGTATTTCAGGAAATCATGAGCACGCCCGACAAGGCCGTGCCGCAGGAGTTGATGGAATCGGCGAAGTGCATTGCGATTATCCCGGGAGAAAAGAAATTTGCCTTCATGGTGGGCGGTCGTTATGGCAAAGGTCTGGTCACCTGCCGCACTTCAAAGGGCTGGAGCGCGCCGGCGTTCCTGGCCGTCGGCGGAGGAAGCTATGGTTTTCAGATTGGAGGGTCTTCAACGGACATCGTGATGGTCTTCAAAAATCGAAACGGTTTGGACAGCTTGCTGAGCGACAAATTCAAGATCGGAGCTGATGCAACGGCTGCGGCGGGCCCTGTGGGCCGTCATGCCTCGGCGGGCACAGATATCAAGCTTAATTCGGAGATCCTGACCTATGCGCGCAGTCGCGGAGCGTTCGCCGGCGTAAGCCTGAATGGGGCCGTGGTGCAACCCGATGAATCCGGCAATGCGGCTCTTTACGGCTCAAACGTCCGCACCAAACAGATTGTGGACGGCGGCGTGGCAGTGCCTAGTGCCGCGCATACTTTAATCAGCGAGATCACCCGCTACACCAAGTAGATTTGCGCTTCAAAATGCCCACCCATAAGGTCCGCAAGGATAGGCCGCCGGCTTCGTTTTACTGAGGCTTATAAATTATCGTGGCAGCCTTTTCTGTAGAACCGATGCCCCTTCGTTTGTCATTCTGAATTCTCCCTCTGTCATTCTGAGCATAGCGAAGCGAAGAATCCCTGTATTTGTTCATTCGGCCAAATGCTGGGATGCTTCGCTATCGCTCAGCATCACAGGTTCAGTCGGACATCAGTGAGAGGGCCCATCATGCGCGGAGCGTCTCGAACGGTCTCAATGTTATAATCCGGCAATGGCAACCTGGGGACACTCCGGTTGAAAAAAACATCCAAGGGGGGAAACGCAGTGAACGGCTGGACGCGAGCAACCGTTGTCATGGCCGCAGGAGGGGCATCCGGAGCGGCGATTGCAACTTCTTTTCTTTTGGGCCACAAACTCAAAGCCTGGGTCCGAGCCCGGCGCTTCAAAAGTCCGGAAGAGCTTGAACGGCTTCGCCGATTAGACATCCAGCAGAGGGGGCGCATCGCTTCCGCTCAAATTGTGGACTTGATCGAAGATAGCTCTGGAAATGCCCCGAAGCAGGTGGTGGTTTATCGCTACGAAGTTGCGGGCGTGATGTATGAAGCGGCGCAGGATGTCTCTGCCTTTACGGAAGCCGATTGGCTGGCGGGAATTCTGCCGGGCGCAACTTCGAGCGTGAAATACGATCCTCGCAAGCCGGGCAATTCGATTATCGTCTGCGAGGATTGGAGCGGCTTGAGCGCGACTCACAAGTAGCCGGCGATCTGAAACGAAGGGACGCCAGCTTTCTACTGCCAGCCAGGTTTGCGGGCAAGGGACGCGCGAGTTGCCATTCAAAGGATTGTTCATTCAATTCATTGGCTTGACCCTCATACTTATCTCATGACACTTCAGGAGAAGATCGAAGAACTCCGCCGCCGGAACGCCGAGGCCGAGCGCGGAGGCGGCGCCGACCGGCAAGCGCGGCAAAAATCCGCCGGCAAGCTCTCGGCCCGCGAGCGCCTTGACTTGCTTTTTGACGAAGGCACGTTTGAAGAAGTTGATAGATTGGTGGAACATCGCTGCCAGGATTTCGGCCTTGCGTCACAGCGCATTCCGGGCGATGGCGTCATTTCCGGCTACGGGCGCATCAATGGGCGGCTCGCCTACGCTTTTGCTCAGGATTTTACCGTTTTTGGCGGCTCTCTGAGCGAGGCCAATGCCGCGAAAATCTGCAAAGTGATGGATTGGGCGTTGAAGGTCGGCGCGCCTATCATTGGTCTGAATGATTCTGGCGGCGCGCGCATCCAGGAAGGGGTCGCCTCGCTCGCCGGATATGCCGACATCTTCCTGCGCAATACACTGGCCTCGGGAGTAATTCCGCAGATTTCCGCCATTCTCGGGCCTTGCGCTGGCGGGGCCGTCTACTCCCCGGCGATCACCGACTTTACGGTCATGGTGGATAAATCCAGCTATATGTTTGTGACGGGCCCGGACGTGATCAAGACCGTGATGCATGAAGACGTCACCAAAGAAGAACTGGGAGGGCCCCAGACTCACAATACGCTGAGCGGCGTGGCTCACTTCCTGGCTTCAGACGATCAGGACTGCCTGGCGCTCATCCGCGAGTTGCTTTCCTTTATGCCGCAGAACAACCACGAAGATCCGCCCTATGTTGAGACGCAAGACCCCTTCGATCGCCAGGATGAATCTCTCGATACGCTCGTTCCGGCAGAGTCGGACAAGCCTTATGACATCAAGCAGATCATTCAGCGAGTGGTGGATGACGGATATTTCCTGGAGGTTCAGGAGCATTTCGCCAAAAACCTGGTGGTGGGTTTTGCGCGCCTTGGCGGACGGAGCGTTGGAATTGTGGCCAATCAGCCGGAAGCGCTGGCCGGATGCCTGGATATTAATGGCTCGGTGAAAGGCGCTCGCTTTGTGCGCTTCTGCGACGCTTTCAATATTCCGATCGTGACGTTCGTCGATGTGCCGGGTTTTCTGCCCGGCACACAGCAGGAGTTCGGCGGCATCATCCGCCATGGCGCCAAGCTGCTGTTTGCGTTTGCTGAATCTACCGTTCCCAGGGTCACCGTGATTACGCGCAAAGCTTACGGCGGCGCTTATTGCGTCATGTCCTCCAAGCACCTGCGCACCGATGTGAATTATGCCTATCCCACGGCGGAAATCGCCGTGATGGGCGCTGAGGGCGCGGTGAATATTGTCTATCGGCGCGAATTGCAGAAAGCTGAAGATCCGGAAACGCTGCGGAAGGCGAAGGTCAAGGAATTTCGGGAACGGTTCGCCAATCCGTACATTGCGGCGGAGCGAGGTTATATTGACGCTGTGATTATGCCGCGCGAAACGCGTCCCAGGCTGATTGCGGCGCTGCGCATGCTCGAAACCAAGCGGGAATCATTTCCTCCCAAAAAGCACGGGAACATTCCGCTATAAGCCGCTGCCACGACTTGGCGCGGAGCAACGACAGGAAAAGGCGATGTTGCCCCAGGCAGTGTGCGAGGAGAAATCCGATGGCTCCGAAAAAGAGCTACGACTATCAGCACTACACGTGGGCTGAAATCCGCGAAATCGTTCCGCGCCAGCCGGTGGTGGCGCTGCCCATCGGATCGGTTGAAGATCACGGACGGCATTTGCCGCTGGACGTGGACAACTTTCTGATTGGCTCAATCTGTGAAGAAGCGGCGCGGCGGATGGACGGCGAGATGCTGCTGTTGCCGCCGGTGCCTTACGGATTTGAGGAACATCATCTTGATTTCCCGGGGACGATTGATATTCAGATGGAGCACCTCCTCCACTTCGTGCTGGATATCACGCGCAGCGTTGCGCATCACGGCTTTCGGCGCATTCTTCTAGCGGACGGGCACGGCTCCAACATGCCCATTCTGGACCTGGTGGCCCGCCGCACCGTGCTTGAGACGGAAGCGCTCTGCGCCGCTTTCATCTGGCCGAGTCTTGCGCGCGAAGCGATCGAGCGGGTGCGCCAATCGGAAAGGCCCGGCGGCATGGCCCATGCTTGTGAGCTTGAAACCTCCGTCTATCTTTACCTCGATGAATCTCGCGTCCAAATGAGCAAGGCTCAGAGGGAGATCGGAATGCCGTCTTCCCGATTTATCTGGATGGACCTGATGAGCGCTTCGCCCGTGCTGATGATGGACCACTGGTCGCGCTTCAGCAAGAGCGGGGTTGTGGGTGATCCGACGCTCGCTTCCAAAGAAAAGGGCCGGGAGATTTTCGAGGCTGTTGTGACTGGGTTGATGGATTTAGTGAAAGAGTTCAAGAACTACCCCCGCGGTTCGCGCGAGGATTTGCATGCGTAAATCGCGCCGATCTCTAATGCTGCCTGGATGGCAGCAGGAACAGCCGCGCCGACCGCACTTATCAGGCCACTCGAAAGCGCGCGACGGCCTCTTCATCCAAGTCAATCCCCAACCCCGGTTCCTGAGGTATTTCGAGGCAACCATCCTTGGCGCGGATTTTCTGGCGAGTCAGAAATTCCCGGAGATTGGTGTTTTCCTGGGCGACGAACTCGGCGATGAGCGCATTGGGAACTGAATTGAGCCAATGGAGAGCCGCGCAGACATTGATGTAAGTGGTGAATCCGTGATTGGCGACGGGCAAGCCATGATCGGCGGCCAGAGCGGCGATCTTCATGGCTTCGGTAAAGCCTCCGCACCGCGTCAGGTCCACCTGAACCACGTCGATGTTTCCCTCTTCAATCAGCCGCCGAAAAGTGTTGCGCGCGCTTTCCTCCTCGCCCGCTGCAATGCGGACCGGCGTAGCCTGACTCAGCTTCCGATAGCCCTCATAATCGTCGGGCGAGAGCGGCTCCTCGAGCCAGAAGATCCCATATTCCGAAAAAGCCTGAGCCCGCTGAATCGCGGTCTTGGCGTCCCAGGGTAAACCGGCGTCCACCAGCAGATCAATCCCTTTCCCCAGGCCCTCTCGGGCTTTGGCAACAAGAGCGACGTCCTGGTTGGCATCCTGACCCATTGGCCCCCAGCCAAACTTGACCGCGGTAAAGCCCTGGCCGGCGATGCGGCGAGCGATTTCAGCCGTCTCCGCCGGCGTGTTTCCAAACAGGACGCTGGCATAGCAACGGATGCTCTTTCGGAATCCTCCTCCCAGGAGCTTCCACACCGGCATCCCGAGTTTCTTCCCCTTGATGTCCCACAAAGCCATGTCGATGCCGCTCATCGCGTGCAGGCCAATTCCAAAGCGCCCGGCATAAATGTTGGCGCGGTACATCTTGTGCCAGAGATATTCGGTTTCAAAAGGGTCTTCGCCGATCAGAA
>DATGKJ010000361.1:0-7611 GCA_035294685.1 Terriglobia bacterium
TGGAGTTCTATGCGCGGGAGATGGTGCGATTGAGCAAGCCGCATCCGCTCATTCCGGTTCCGGGGGAAAAGAATTATTTGCAGTATATTCCTCTGGGGGTCGGGGTTGTGATTCCCCCCTGGAACTTCCCTCTCGCGATTACCGCAGGGATGACGACGGCCTCAATTGTGACCGGGAATACTGTGGTTTTGAAGCCTTCGAGCGATTCGCCAACGGTGGCGTATAAGTTTTTTGAGGCTCTTGAAGAGGCCGGTATGCCCCCCGGTGTCGTGAACTTCCTGCCGGGCTTGGGGAGCGCCGTTGGGGACTACCTGGTCGCTCATCCGAGAACGCGCTTTGTAGCTTTCACGGGATCAAAGGATGTCGGCCTGCGGATCAATGAATTGGCTTCTAAGCGCGCGCCCGGGCAGATCTGGGTGAAACGCACGGTCCTCGAAATGGGAGGGAAGGACTCGATTGTCATTGACAGCGAAACGGATCTCGACCTGGCTGTGGAAGGTGTCGTGACATCCGCGTTCGGATTTCAGGGCCAAAAATGCTCCGCCTGTTCGCGAGCGATTGTGGTGGATGCTGTCTACGACGCCTTCCTGAGCAAATTGAAAGAACGTGTTGCAAAAATCCGCGTGGGCGCGCCGGAAGACCCGGAAAGCGATATGGGCCCCGTCATTAATTCCAAAGCGAAAAAGACCATTCTGGAATATATCGAGACCGGCAAGAAAGAGGGCCGGGTGATTGCCGGCGGCGGGGAAGTCTCAGGGTCAGGACATTACCTGGAGCCCACCGTCATTGCGGATGTGGCGCCTAAGGCCCGTGTGGCGCAGGAAGAAATCTTCGGCCCCGTATTGTCTGTGATCAGGGCGGCGAATTTTGATGATGCGCTGGAAATTGCCAACAATACGGAGTACGGTTTGACCGGCGCGGTCTATACCAAAAACCGGCGCAAGCTGGAGAAGGCTGCGGAGGAATTCCACGTAGGGAATCTCTACTTCAATCGCAAATGCACGGGCGCCCTGGTGGGCGGGCATCCCTTTGGCGGCTTTAACATGTCGGGCACAGATTCGAAAGCCGGAGGGTTCGATTACCTACTGCTCTTTACCCAAGGCAAAACTATTGCCGAAAAGATATCGTTCTAAGGGCGTGGTCGTAGGTAATAGTTCCACATATACGATGTTAGCTAACCAGTGAATACCCTGCTTGATTTTTCAGGAGCAGATTTATAATCTGAAGAAGGTTCCCTCCGCGCAGGTCGACGCGCCTCTTCCTACTGTTCATAGCCTGTGGGAGCATTCAGGAAATGCCGAGCGAGTTTGGAGTCAATGACCCGGTAAGGCTTCAAGGGCGAATCAAGCAGGAACTTAAGCGGATCGAGTATGAAAGCCATGCGCTACGCGCATTATTGATCTTTTGCGCCCTCATCCTGGGATGCGGAGCCATCTCACTGCTTTTTTCCCACCGCTTTTGGCATCAGAATTCCTTCGTTATCCGGGTTCCTCCCCTTGTCCTCTTTGTCACCATGCTGGTCATCATGGTGCTGGCGCTCTATCTCGTTCGGTATGAGTCCGAGGTGCGAAAGCTGCGCTTGCTGACCCTGCAACAGGCGTTAACCGCTCAAGCGGACCACGTGGCGAGGACTTTCGATGCAGTCACAAACGTCTTCACCCGGAATTTTCTGAGCAGCCTGCTGAAGAAGGAAATTGCCCGAGCGGAGCGGAACAACCGGCCTCTGACGCTGATGATGTGCGATATCGACAATTTCAAGCGCGTCAACGACCGTTACGGCCACCTGATGGGCGATGAGATTCTGGCTCAGGTGGCCGGGGTTGTAAAATCCTGCATTCGCGGATGTGATCATGTGGTGCGCTATGGAGGCGATGAGTTTCTGTTAATCCTTCCGGAAACCGATGCCGCCGGGGCCGCAATTGTCCGCGACCGCATTTTGCAGCGCATCGCGGAATGGGACCTTGCCAACCGCATCGGCGACATTCCTGTTTCTTTGAGCCTGGGTTTTTATCATCATATCCCTGGACAAACCGTTGAACAGGATCTGGCCGAGGTGGACAGTCGCATGTATGCCGAAAAACAAGTGAATTAATGGGACGCCAGATCCCAGGCGTTTGCCTTATTGAGGCTTGCAAATTGCCGTAACAACATTTTCTTTCTGTAGCGGCGCTGTCCGCAGCGCCGAAAAATCGCCGGTGAGAGCCTGTCCTGAGCGGAGCGAAGGAACACCGGCGCTACAGCCGAGGTTTTCACTATTCCCTTCACCACCTTCTTAAAACCCTGTAAGCCTTTCAAGCAAAGCAGAGCGCAGAACTTCCTGCTGCTGAGGGCTCAGCTTCAATCCCTGCGAAGTGAGATAGAACACATCAATAGCTTTTTGCGCTTCCGTATCGATGAGCGCCACTTCGATGTTGCAGCCGAGTTCCGCCAGAGCCGAACTGATCTGGTAAAGCAGTCCCGGACGGTCCTGAGCGATGATTTCCATCAGCGAACACCGGGAAGAACTGGCGTCATCGAAATCGATTCGCGTTGCGGTTTTGATCTTGCCTTGCAGGAGTTCCGGGGAGCTTTTGCGCCGGGCCATCAGTGTGGAGACGCTTACCTTCCCCGCTAAAACTGCCGCAAGGTCGCTTTCCAGTCGGGCGGCCTCAGACGGATTAAGCTCCAGGGTGCGAAAGAGATCGTGGAAGCGGAAAATATCCACCACCACTCCGGAGCGGTTGGCAAACGCTTCCGCCTTCAGGATATTCATCCCCCAGCCTGCCAGCGTTCCAGTAATTGACGCAAACAGAAAGGGCCGGTCACGCGTGAGCACAACCAGTTCGCTTGAATGCCCCTTGCGGGAAATGCGAACCTGAACCGGCATTTGCGATAACTGGCGCGCCCACTGGAAGTGCCGGGCAATCTCTTCCGGGGCATAAGCCGCCAGATAACGTTTGGGAAATCCGTTCAAAAACGACTCGAGTTCCGAAGCGCTCGCTTCAGGCTCCACGAACGGAATGATGCGATCGGCCTGGAAGGTCAATGGGCCGGAAATCTCGAGCCGATCCTGATCGACGCTGTGCGCCAGGGCGTTGGAAGCCATGGCATAAAGCTGCCAGAGCATCTCGGCTTTCCAGGGCGTCAGCGCTTCGGGATTCACGGCCGTGATATCCGCATAAGTAAAGAGACAGAGCATTTTCAGCCGCTCGGGCGTCCCGACTTTTTCAACGAAGGCCCGGACGACATCCGGATCGAAGATGTCGCGCCGCGTCATGGTCGAGGACATTTCCAGGTGGCTCGCGATCAGGAACAGAACCATTCCGGACTCTTCGGGAGTCAGGTTCAGACGCCCGCAAACGGCCTGAGCCGCCTGAAGGCTTCCTTCGATATGCTTCGCGACATCCATGCCCTTTCCGACGTCGTGCAGGAGCAAGGCGAAACACAGCAGGTCCGGCCGCTCAATCTCTCGAAATAGCTCCGCAAATTTTTCCTTCCAGGGGTCGGGCGTTTCTGGCGAAGAATCCGCAACGCTGCTTGGCGCCGCGCGAAGCTGCCACACATTCTGGACGGCTGTGAAAGAATGCTCATCGACCGTGTAGCGATGGAAGAAGTCGCGGATCACCAGGGCGTCGATGGCCCGGAACTCAGGAAACAGGACAGTCAGGAATCCCAGGCGATGCATTTGCCGCAAGGCGCTGGCCGCGTGCGGCAGGCCGAGGATTCGATGAAAGGCAGGCCAGATTTCCGCAGGATCATAGCCCTCAAGCTGCAAGGCGCGCGAGGTTTCCTCCACCCAGCGTTCGGCCTCCCGGCTCAATTCGAGGGAGTGGCGAGCGATCATTTCAAACAGGTTGAGAACCGTCGCAAGTTTGGACGGGGCGGGCGAGCGCGGGAAGATTTTGCCCCGGATCACTGAGAAATCGGCGTTGGAAAGCCGGGATCTCCAATCCTGGAAAACTTTATACAAAGAGGAACGGGAAGGAGTGGTCTCTTCGATCTGCCCGTTAACGAGCCGATAAATGGATCGGACATGACGGTAATATTGGCGCATCCATTCCGCCGCGTCCATCGGGTTTCCGTAATCGACTCCCAGGCTCCGCGCGGCAGCTTCTTCCTGAAGCTCATACGTCAATTGATTGTCATCGCGTCCATGAGAGAAGTGCAGAAGGCATCGAACTGCGGAGAGAAAGCGGACGGATGACTGAACGGCGCGCTGGAGTTCGCCTGTCCAGAGGCTTTCGGGCGCCGTCCAGTCGCCGCGCTCGGCCATTTCGTGGATCACGGATAACCATCGCGCCACCTGAAAATCGCGGAGACCTCCGGGCGCTTCCTTCACATTCGGTTCGAGATGAAAAATCGTCTTGCCGTGTTTGGCGTGCCGTTGCTGGCTGAGATCGATCAGATTGCGGATCAGGTCTTGCTGGTCGCGGCGAACAAGATGAGGGATGATTTGCGAGCGCAACTTCTCAAAGAGCTGTTCGTCGCCGGCCAGGTAACGAGCGTCGAGCAGGGAGATGTTGAATTCGAGGTTGTCGGGATGAAGCCTGCCGCAATCGGCAAGGGTTCGCGCGCTGTGCCCCACCCGCATGCGGAGATCCCACAAACTTCGGGTGATGGCGGCGATCGACTCGCGGTGCAATTTCAAACCCTGCGGGTCTCGGGCTAAAAAGAGCAGATCGATATCCGAACAGGGAAAGAGTTCGCGGCGGCCATAGCCTCCTGCCGCGGCAAGACAAAAGTTGGGTGGGCCTTTCAGGTCAGAAGAAAGCAGGCTACTGTAAAGCTGGGCGGTCAGTTTATCGACCAGTTCGGTGCGCGAGCGAAGGCAGGCAAGGCCATCCCCGGTTTCTTCAAAAGAAGTTTTGATCGCGGAGGATTCCGTTGCGTAGAGGTCAGCGAAGGGGGACAACGACGTGAATGGGGCGCTTCCACGGTCTGGCACGGCTTGCAAAGTCTTTCAGCTTGCGGTTTGGGAGGTCGGAATACAAGGCCTTCCCGTTGAATTTACAGGGCCGAATCTCCGCGCTCTTCGTTGCGAATCCGAATGGCCTCTGCGATCGGATAAATAAAAATTTTGCCGTCGCCAATCTTCCCTGTCTTGGCCGCCTTGAGGATGGCTTCGACGGTGTGGTCTACCCGCTCATCGGGCAGGATAATCTCGATCTTGATTTTCGGAAGAAAGTCCACGGTGTATTCATTGCCGCGATAGACTTCGGTATGACCTTTCTGGCGGCCGTGGCCTCGCACTTCCGAGATGGTCATGCCATCCACTCCTATTTCCTGAAGGGCCTCTTTAACAGGATTCAGCTTGGATGTCTGAATGATCGCTTCGACCTTTTTCATTTTTTCAAGCCTCCCTCGGGGATCGGAACGTAGGGGCCCACGTTTTTCGCAGCGTGGCCTGTGAGCCGCGAAAAGACGCCGGCCAAAAACCCGTGTCACAGCGCCTGATCATGGAATCACCTACACTTCCAGATTGTACGCCTCCTCGCCATGTTGCGTGAGGTCAAGCCCCTGGATCTCGTGCTCCACTTCAACACGAACGCCGACGACGAGATCCACAATCTTGAGCAGAATGAAAGTGACAATCGCGGCCAGCGCCCAGGCAACAATGACGGCAATAAGCTGGTTAACAATCTGGCCGGGATGGCCGTCGATCAGTCCTGATGGAAGAACGTGGCCGCTGGAATCCTTGAAGACCGGGTTGATGACGCTCGCGGCAAAAACTCCGGTCAGCAGCGCCCCCACCGTTCCGCCGATTCCATGCACTCCAAAGGCGTCCAGGGAATCATCATATCCGAATTTGCGCTTGACGGAAGAAACCATGAGATAGCACACCACACCCGCAACCACTCCGATGGCCAGCGACGGCATGGGGCCGACATAGCCTGAGGCGGGCGTGATGGCGACAAGTCCGGCTACCGCTCCGGAGATGGCGCCCAGGACGCTGGGTCGTTTATTGCGCACCCATTCGCCGGCGACCCATCCGAGCGCTGCGGCTGCGGCGCCCAACTGGGTGGCCACGAAGGCGCTGCTTGCCAGGCTGCCTGCGGCCAATGCGCTCCCGGCATTAAAGCCAAACCAACCGACCCAGAGAAGACACGCTCCAATAAAGCTCAGCACCACGCTGTGCGGCGGCATCGGCTCATGCGGATAGCCCACGCGTTTGCCCAGATAAAGCGCGCAGACCAGGGCCGAGACGCCGGACGTGATATGCACCACCGTTCCGCCAGCAAAGTCGAGTGTGGGAATCACTCCCGAAGTTGCGTTCAGAAGTCCTCCCGCGCCCCAGACCATATGCGCCATGGGGTCGTAAACGAAAATGGACCACAGGATCATGAAAATGCACAAGGCGCTGAATTTCATGCGTTCGGCGAAGGCTCCGGTAATGAGGGCGGGCGTGATGATGGCAAACATCAGTTGAAACAGCATGTAGCTTTGCTGCGGAATTGTGGGGGCGTAGTTGGCATTCGGCTCGCCGCCGACATGGCGCAGAAAGTGGTATCCCAGCCCCCCTATAATCCGATTGCCTTCATGAAAGCACAGGCTGTAGCCAAAAAGAGCCCAGAGCACGGTGATCATCGCCATGAGCATGAAACTCTGCATCATGGTTGCCAGCACGTTTTTCTTCCGGACAAGCCCCCCATAGAACAGGGCAAGGCCGGGGCCTGTCATTAAAAGCACAAGCGCCGAACTCACCAGCACCCAGGAATTGTCGCCAGCGCTTTGCGCCTGCGCGACCTGTTGCTCCAGAGCTTGAATCCTGGCGTCAACGTTTGAAGGTGCTGAGGCTGTGTTCGATGCTGCCGGGACTGGTGACGCTCCCGGGCTCTGAGCATATCCGCCTGCGATGGCAAAAATCAGCAGGACAAAGCATACCGTTCCAGACCGGACAAGGAGTTTCCGCATCATGCTCTCCAATGGTTCAAAGGTCACTTATTGAGGATTACAAATTATAGTGAAACTATTTGCTGTAGCGGCGCTGTCCTCAGCGCCGAAAGACGCCGGTGGGGACACCGGCGCTACAGAAGAAGTCGTCACTATAATTTGTAACCCTCTGTAAGATATAGATTTCTAAGGGATTATAGCGGGCGCTTGCGAGGGTAGGCCAATCAATTACGTTTATGCCTGCTATAAGAAAACCTTTTCTGAGGCACATCGCGATTTTGTAGCGCAGACCGCCGCCTTTGCGGTCTGCGGCCTTTCCCTAGGCGAAAAGACGCGGACCGCAAACCCGGCGGTCCGCGCCACGGGCTGTCATTCCAGGCATAGCGAAGAATCCCGACCATCGTGATGAGTGAGAAGTGATGAGTGAAGAGAAATGAGAAATAAGAAAAAGCAGCCGAAGCATCCCAAGTGATCTTTTCTCGTCACCGATCACTGCCTTTTCAGGTTACTGAAAACGCTCCAAAGCCTGTCATTCTGAGCGGAGCGTAGCGCAGCGAAGAATCCCTGCATTTTTTGATGCTCTAAATACGGAGATTCTTCGCGGAGTTTATTCTGAGCGTCATACCGTGATCCTTCGCTCCGCTCATCTCTAAGGTCGTCAGCGATGTCAAGCAAAATCGTCTCTAAATCCTTTTTTCTCCCGGCGCGCAGCGCCGGCGCCTTGTGGGTTTTGCCTGTAAC
>DATGKJ010000362.1:0-5071 GCA_035294685.1 Terriglobia bacterium
GCTGAAAACGAGAATGAAAATCACATCCTATAATCAACATGTCGCGGCTCCTCCTCTTGGATCGATTGGATTTACTTGCAACCCCAATCTAACCCAGGTTCAGGAGCCGACGACCTTATAAGATCAGGATGACAAGCGAAGGACTCAGGATGACAAGCCCCGGAATGTTTGCCAGGAAACAAGAAATCACGACCCGGGAGTGGACGGCTATTGCAGGAAGGCCTGAATGACGGGAGTCATTTTTGACAACTCACAACCGGTCGCGATATGGCCGCAGTCGGACGTAAGCTCAAAGACGCGGGCGTGAATGAGGCGGGCGAAGTTCAGGGCAGGTATGGGATTGACCATATGATCCTGCTCACTTGGAATTACCAGCACCCTGGCGCGCACTCGGGCGGCGGCCTTCTCCATCGAGCCGCCGTAAGGCGCGGAAACGTCATCGGCCAGCATGGCCTGAAGCTGGCGAATCCAGTTATTGGCGTCGAAGCTGCGGATGGTGCTGGCCTCAGTTTCCTGCAAAAAGTGCGGAAATTCGGCGCGGCTGGTGTGCGCCACGCGGTAGGCGGGCGTGGTTAGCGCCAGCGAATGAATATCAGCGACCGTATCCATGCCAGCCTTGGGCGGCGATGGGTAATCTCCGTGATTCCACGCGGGGTCTTCCTCGATGGCGTGGAGTTCGGTGGTCCAGAGCAGCAGATCGTAGGACGTAAGCCGGGGCGAACCGACGATGGGGATGGCTTTGTCCATAAAGTCGGGGTACGAGACGATCCACTGGAAGGTCTGCATGCCCCCCATCGAGATGCCCATGACGGCGTGGAGATGTTTCAGGTGAAGCGTCCGGGTTGCCAACTGATGCTCGGCGTTCACCATGTCGCGGATGGTGAATTTGGGGAAATGCATGTGGGGTTGAAGAGCGCTGTTCGAGGGCGAAGAGGAGATGCCATCGCCCAGCGCATCGACGAGAATGACGTAGTACTTTGTCGGATCGAGCAGCTTTCCCGCGCCGACAAACCCCACCAGATTCTTCGTTGTGCCTGTGAACCACGTGGGCCACAGAATGGCATTGGACCGGGCGGCGTTAAGCTGGCCAAATGTCCGATAGCCGATTTTGCAGTCGCGGATCACCTGGCCATTTTCCAGACGGAAATCGCCCAGCGAGGCGAATTGCTGCGTTCCCTGGGCGCTCAGGATGGGGCTGAGACCCAGGAAAATGGCGGCGATGATGGAGATGCGTCTAAGCATGACAAGAGGCAAGAAGAGATGAGAGCAACCTCCTTCGCCCGTCTCTGCCTTTCAGGGTTTTTCGCCCGGAATATTCATGCGAACGCGGTAGACGTTGCTCGCAGCGGTGATATAGAGCGTTTTCCAGTCGGAGCCGCCCCAGGCGCAATTGCCTACTCTTCCACCGGGAACAGTGATGGTTCCAAGGTGTTTGCCCTGCGGTGAGAAGATCCAGATTCCGCCCGGTCCTGCGCTATAGATGTTCCCCTTCATATCAATTTTCATTCCGTCCGGCGCTCCGGGCCCCGTCACCGAACTGGCGTCATAAAAAATCGTCCCGCCGGAGAGGGAGCCATCCGGCTCCACACGATAGCGCATCCAGAGCTTTTTCGGTTCCGAGTTATCGACGTAGAGGTATTTCTTGTCGGGCGAGAAGGCAATGCCATTAGGCCGCGTGAGGTTTGAAATCAGAAGCTGAAGTTTGCTTTCATCGGGCGGGGCGCCCGGAGGATGCGAGGTTGCATCCAGAATGCGATAGACGCCATTCACGCGAAGCTGCTTGAGCGGGTCGTGGTCGCTTTGCGTGGGCAATCCGTAAGGCGGATCGGTGAAATAGAGCGCGCCGTGAGGGCCGTAGACCACGTCGTTAGGACTGTTGAGTTGTTTGCCCTGATATTTGTCGGCCAGCACCGTGATTTGCCCACGCGGACTGAGCGTCTCAAGCCGCCAAACATTTCGCCGGGCGTGGCCAGCCACGGTGAGCCGCCCTTCGGGATCGAGCGTCATGCCGTTGGAGCCGGATTCAGGACCGGGATAAGGCGTCTTGCCCAGGTAGCCGCTTGGCTGCATGAAGATGGTCACACCGCGGCCGGGCGTCCACTTGCGAATGCTGTTGCTTGGAATCTCTGCGAATAATAGAAAGCCTCCGCGGGCAATCCACACCGGCCCTTCCGTCCATTTGAAGCCTGTCGCCACCCGCTCGATCCTGGCGTTGACCGGCACTAATTGATTGAGAGCCGGATCGAGCCTTTCAATGGAGGGAGCGCCCTGGGGCCATGCCAGCGCGGCAGCCATAACGATCTGAAGGAGCAAGCATAACGTTATTTTTGTGATTTTCATGCGCGGGATTTTATAACAACGGTGGCTCTGAAACAATCGAAAAAGCAGGCGTGCCACACAAACCTCCAGCCCATTAGCCTTCGCGGATGACGCGGAACGGATCGTTTTCCAGCATTTCGCGTTCGACGGCGCCCGCTGTCTCGAGTTCCGAAGTCGCGCCTGCCGCTTCGGCGTCGCTTTCTCCCGGCGCCAGAAACAGGTTGGATTCAACGCCGTGTTGCCTAGTATAAAGCTCAAAGTAGCGTCCGCCCGCGGCGTAAAGGGATTCGTGAGTGCCGCGCTCGATAATCTCGCCGGCTTCGATCACCAGAATCTGGTCGGCTTTGCGAATGGTGGAGAGACGATGGGCGATGACGAAAGTGGTTCTGCCGCGCAGGAGATACGATAAGCCCTCCTGAATCTGGCTTTCGGACTCTGAATCGAGGCTGGAAGTGGCTTCATCAAGAATCAGGATGCGCGGATCGGCAAGAATGGCGCGCGCGATCGAAACGCGCTGCCTCTGTCCGCCTGAAAGCTTCACGCCGCGCTCACCCACCACGGTGTCATAGCCTTTCTCAAAGGATTCGGCGAATTCATCCACGCGGGCAATGCGGCAGGCCCGCAGGATTTCTTCCTCGCTGGCCTCAGGGCGTGAAAACGCTACGTTTTCACGGATCGTTCCGTCAAACAGAAACGATTCCTGAAGCACCACGCCTAATTGAGTGCGATAAGAAGCGAGACTTACTTTTCTGAGGTCTGCGCCATCCACATAAATCGTTCCCTCCGTCGGCGTGTAAAATGCGCAGATGAGCCCGATAAGGGTTGACTTGCCGGAACCTGAGGGCCCGACCAACGCCGTGATGCTCCCCGGCGACGCCTGAAAGCTGATGTCCTTGAGGACGGATTTCCCTGGCTCATAAGCAAAGAAAACATGCTCAAAGCGGACATCGCCGCGAATGGGGCCGAGGGTCAGTGTCCTTTCAACGTCTGCGTCTTCCGGGCGCTCGCTCAGCACTTCCCGCGTGCGTTCGAGGCCGGCCAGCGCCTCGCTCATCTGAGTTCCGACGCCCACAATCTGCACCACAGGCGCCACCAGCAAGCCGAGGAAGATGGTGTAGGTGACGAAAGTGCCGAGGGTCATGCGGCCGGCGACAATTTCATGAGCGCCCAGATACATGATGAGCGCGCTCACGCCGCCCAGAAGCGTAGTCGAAGCAAGACTCATGAAGGAGGTGGCCGTCAGCGTGCGGAGCACATTTTCGAGCAGCCGTTGCACGCCCTCGTAGAAAACTTTCCGCTCGCGGTCTTCGGCATGGTAGCCCTTCACCACGCGAACGCCGCCGATGGATTCGGTCAGCCGGCCCGTGACTTCGGCGTTGATCTTTCTTCTTTCTCGAAAAATAGGCCGAATGACGGCAAAGGCTTTATTAAGGGTGAGGCTGAAAACGGCGAGGATACCGACAGCGACCAGCGTCATCCCGGCGCTGATGCGGATGAGAACGACAAGAGCAAAAAAGGAGGTCATCAGCCCGCCAACAAACTGCACCATGCCGGTCCCGAGCAAGTTGCGAAGCCCTTCGACGTCGCTCATAATGCGCGCCACCAGCGTCCCCACTTTGTTCGAATCATAGAAGGCGATGGGCAAGCGCCCCACATGAGCCTGCACGCGAACGCGCAGTTCCGCGATGAGCCGCTGAGCTTCCTTGGAAAGAATCTGCGTCAGGCCGAAGGAACTGGCGCCTTGCACGGCTGTGGCGACGACAACAGCCAGCACGATAGGGATCAATAAATGAAGCTGATGCTTGCTGATGACGTTATCGATGAAAAACTTGGACGAGGCAGGCAGAACAAGACCCGCCAGGCGGTTGACCGCCATCAGAAGGAAGCCGATGATCAGATGGATGCGGCGCGGCTTGAGAAATTCCCAGATATCGGGAAGCAGTTCCCACCACTCGGCGGATTTTTCGCTCTTTGGCTTCCCGGCGGCAAGCACATTTCCGTTCATGCCTGATTGTAGCGCATTGTTAGGGTTGTCCAGCGATTGCCCGCCCTATGGGCGGACGGCGTCCGCCCGTGAACGGATCAGGGCGCATGCCATGCGCCCCTACAGGCGCTGACCGAAGGTTTGAACCATCTCCCGCCGGACGGCCAATACACCATGCGCCCCTACGGGCGCTGACCGAAGGCGGGATGGCTGCGTCGGGCGATCAGGATGCCCCATGCGCCCCTACGGGCGCTGACCGAAGTCTTACGCTCATTACCCCAAAGGGCGCGAAAGGCTCATCGCCATCAGAACAAATGAGCCGGCGATAATGAGAACGGAAATCGCCGCGAGAGCATTCCAGAGACTTTCACCCGCTCGCGTGACGGGGTCGCCTTCGGGGACCAGGTATCCGAGCGCCAGCCCGGAAATAAATCCGCCGAAGTGGGCCGCGTTGTCAATGGAAAAGATCGGCAAAAGGCCAAAGATGAAAATGTAAATCACCCAGCGCCAGAGCTGGCGGCGCAAGTCCTTACCCATTGCGCCATGGTGGAAGCTGGCTCCGATCAGGATGCCGATCAAGCCCATGATGGCGCCGGAGGCGCCGATTGAAACTCCCATCGGTCTCCACCAGAGACTCACGACGTAGCCAAAAACTCCGGTGACCAGATAGAGGACGATATACTTCGTTGCGCCAAACAGCGACTCCACAATGGGGCCGATATCAAACAGGCACCACAGATTGAAGCCGATATGAATGAGTCCGGCGTG
>DATGKJ010000363.1:0-2185 GCA_035294685.1 Terriglobia bacterium
CGAAAGTTTCAGGGATATACATATGAGCACCCACTGAAAGGTCTCGAAGAGATTACAACGCTGCTGGTTAATCACTTTAACCGGTTGCCTCGAAGCGCCGTCGGAGTGGAAATGGGCGGCTTGCCGGCGTTCGTGCTGGAAGGGCTTCGTTCAAGTTGCCGGCAACTCGAGTTTAAGGACATAACTTACGACCTTGCTCAGATGAGGGTAATCAAAGATGAGGACGAAATCCGGGCGATTCGCTCCGCCTTGGAGCTTTGTGATGTTGGACAGGCGACGGTGAAAAAATGCGCATTGCCTGGGTTAACCGAATTAGAAGTATTTAGCGAAATGCAAAAGGCGATGGAACAGGTTGCAGGAACCCGCTTGCCCATTCTCGCAGACTTGGTTTCCGGCGTCCGCACCGCAGACGTTGGGGGAAATCCCGGCCCGTTCAGGCTTGGGGAAGGCGATCTGGTCATCGCGGATATCGTTCCGAGACGCCAGGGATATTGGGGTGACACTTGCAACACCTGCGTAGTGGGAGAGTCCAATGCGGAGCAGAAGAAAGTTTTTCAGGGGATTGAATCCGCCCTTTATGAATGCATTGATCGAGTGCGTCCGGGCGCGCGGGCCTGCGATCTGGATTCGTTTCTGAGGCAGCGCGTCGCATCGCTGGGAGGCGCCTATCCGCATCACAGCGGGCACGGAATCGGCGTGACCTACCATGAAGAGCCTCGGGTTGTGCCCTATAACCAGACTCCGCTGCGCGCAGGCATGGTCATTGCCCTTGAGCCGGGAATCTATTTTGAAGGGAAGTGGGGGCTGCGCCTGGAACATACGGTGTTGGTCACTCACGCCGGCGCTGAGATTCTTTCGCAGTTCAGGCACACACTGTAGCGCCACATTTTTGGTTAGCAGCCTCGTATAGCCAAGGATTTCATCTGCTGCGGCGGGAAACGCTTCTTCCTCGCAATTCTGTTTCTCTCAAAGACCAAGGAGAAAGGGGCGTCGCCCTCGTCAAAAGCTGTCGGAAAACACTCATGTCACGATTGAGGAACAAAGCGGCGATTATCACAGGAGCGGGCAGCGGGATTGGAAGGGCTACTGCGAAGCTATTTGCCGCCCAGGGAGCCAAGGTGGCTATTCTTGAGAAAAACGGAGAGTCTGGCCATGAGACGGCAAATGAAATCGTGAGCGAAGGCGCTCAGGCCGTTGCCCTTGAAGTGGACCTAGCGGACGGCGCCAGGGCCGAAGAAACAGTGGCGAAGGCGACAGAAGTTTTGGGCGGGCTTGACATCCTGGTGAACAACGCAGCCACCTACATCGCTCGCGGTTTTTTTGAGATCTCCCGCGAAGAATGGCAAAAGGTATTAGATGTAAACCTGACGGCCTACTTTCTTTGCGCGCGCGCAGCGGCACGGGAAATGAGGCGCTTGGGCAGGGAAGGGAGCATTATCAATATTGGCTCCGTTCATCAAAGGCTTTCCGAGCCGCGTTCCGGGGCCTATGCCGCCTCAAAGGGCGCTATCGCTCAGTTGACGCGGAACCTTGCCATCGAGTTTGCCCCCTTTAACATTGTGGTAAATTCCATCACTCCGGGTTTCATTCGCACACCGATGTCAGTCGTCGATGGAATGGATGAAACGCGCACGGAGCGTTTTATCAAAAGTTATGTGGAGTCAGGGCGCATCCCGCTTGGGCGCGCCGGACTGCCGGAGGAAGTGGCTGCCGCCGCTCTATTTCTGGCCGCGCGCGAATGCACTTACATGACCGGCGCTGACCTCACGGTTGATGGAGGTCTGATGATTACGCTGTGAAGGCCTTCAATAAATTCTGAAATGTGGCGCGATGCCAAGGTGACTGATGAAGATTACAAAATTGGAAGCGATCCCGTTGCGAGTAAAACAGGTCGATGCGACCGCAAACGATGGCGCGCAGGAAACGGTCATCGTCAAGGTGTACACCGACACCGGCATAACCGGCCTTGGAGAGGTTGATGCTTCGCCCCACATGATCAAAGCGGCGCTTGAAGCGCCGTCATCGCACAATTGGAGCCTGAGTTTTCAGGACCTGCTCATCGGTGAAAATCCGCTGGATGTCGAGCGGCTTTGGGACAAGATGTATCAGGGCACGATCTATACGGGCCGTCGTGGGCTGATCATTCATGCCATCGGCGCTGTGGATCTGGCTTTGTGGGATATTG
>DATGKJ010000364.1:0-2695 GCA_035294685.1 Terriglobia bacterium
TTCTGAGCGCTACAACGGATGAGGTTGACAAGGTGCTCCTTCTCGAGCTTGGCGCCGATGATTACGTCACCAAGCCCTTCAGTCCCAAAGAACTTCTGGCGCGGGTGCGAACCTCCCTTCGCCGCCTCCAGCGCGGAGTCATCATCGACCAATATGATTTTTCGGATGTTTCCGTCGATTTCGGGAAAATGGAGCTTAAACGGGCGGGAAATCTCATTGAAATGACTCCCCAGGAGTTCAAGATTGTGAAGTACTTCGCGCAGCATCCCGAACGCGTCATTTCAAGGGATGAGCTTCTGAACGAGGTCTGGGGTTATGATTGTTACCCATCAACCCGCACGGTGGATAACCACATCCTGAAGTTGCGCCAGAAGCTGGAAGCAGACCCGGAACGTCCCGTGCACTTCAAGACTGTCCATGGAGTAGGCTACAAGTTTGTCCCTTAAGGGGCTGTTGATCGAGTCAACGCGGCCGGCAGCCGCTGCGGAGGACGCCTTGATGGACCAGATCGACCAGGAATTTGGCAAGGCCAACCCCAATGCGCCGCCAGCGCTCTCTCAATTTGCATTTCTCATCGGCAGATGGCGGTGCGAGGCAAAAGTGCGGTCAGCCAACGGAGAATGGCAGATATTCAAAGCGACGTGGCTCGGTCGGTTCATCCTCGACGGCTATGCGATCGCGGATGAGTACAGGATGACAGGCTTCTCCGGAGAGCTGATCGTGCTGGGCATGAATCTGCGCGCGTATGACGCCACCAGGCAGATGTGGAACATCAAGTGGCTCAACGCGCTGGCTGGAACCTGGGTGGACCTTGGACCGGAGTATCTCGGGGGAGTCAGGTTCGATGGCCAATCCATCTTCTACGCCTTCAAAGAACCGATGGCCGCCCACGCTTACACGCGCGCCACTTACACGAACATCTCCAAGACGCGCTTCACGTGGCGAGGTGAGAAGTCTGACGACGGGAAGGCCTGGAGCGAATTCATGGTCGTTGAGGCCCATCGTAACAAAGAGTAGAATGCCGTCCTGAATTTCACCACGGCCTGTTGAGATCTGAAAACTGGCCCATAGAGTCGCCTCGCAGACCTTCGCACTCTGATTCTTTCCGCCCCAACGCAATCGGGAGATCATCCAGATGCGCAGAGTCAAACTCAGGACGAAGCTGCTATTTTCCCTGATCTTTATCTCCAGCGTGCTGGCGTGCGCCACGGTTTTCATCGTACGCTTGAAAGTGGAGCGCAGGGTGCGAGAGGACATCGGTGAGGCGCTCCACAATTCCGTCGTTACCTTCCAGAACTTTCAACGCCAGCGCGAAGGGACCCTGGCCCGGTCCGCCAGGGTGCTGGCGGACTTGCCGAACCTTCGCGCTTTGATGACCACGCAGGATGCCGCCACCATTCAGGACGGCTCGGCGGAACTCTGGCGGCTGGCTGGAAGCGACCTGTTCGTGCTGGCCGACCGCACCGGTAAACTGGTGGCGTTGCACACTTCGGCAGGCGGCTTCGCGATGGAAGCCGCGCAGAGCTCCATGCAGCGCTCCCTCGCGGCAGGCGAGAGCCGCGACTGGTGGTTTGGCAAAGGGCGTTTGTACGAGGTTTTTCTTCAGCCCATTTATTTCGGACGTCCTTCCGAAGGGCTGCTGTTAGGCATACTGGGCGTGGGCTACGAAGTGGACACAGGCGTTGCGAGGGAGGTGAGCCAGGCAGCCTCCAGCCAGGTGGCGTTTCGATATGGAAATAGCCTCGTTGTGAGCACCCTTTCACGCGATCAGCAGGCGCAGTTGGAATCTCAAATCAATCTTGTGCCGGATAGCGATCGCGGCGCTGCCGAATTTAAGCTTGGCGCTGAACGCTTCGTGAGCGCTTCAGTGAAGCTGCCCCCCGACGGAAGCCGCCCGGTCAGCCTTACCGTTCTCAAGTCGTATGACCGCGCCACCCAGTTTCTCAGCGGACTGAACCGCTGGCTATTTGGAGTGGGGCTGGCGGCGATCCTTGCCGGCGTCGGGTTGGCGCTCCTGATGTCCCACACCGTCACGCGCCCGCTTGAAAACCTGGTTTCCGGCCTGCATGCGTTGGAAAAAGGCGATTTTGACTATCCTCTTCTGCCCACAACGGGGGATGAGGTGGGCGAGCTTACGAGCGCCTTCCGCCGCATGCGTCAGAGCTTGCGGACAACGCAGAATGAGTTGCTGCGCGCCGAAAGGCTGGCAACCATGGGCCGCATGGCCAGCGCCATCTCTCACGACCTGCGGCATCCCCTGACGGCCATTCTCGCCTACGCCGAGTTTCTTTCCGAAGGCAATCTGCCGGAATCCCAGCGCAAGGACTTCTACGAGGAAATCCGCCAGGCTGTGAACCGCATGTCAGACCTGATCAGCTCGCTCCTTGAGCTCTCCAAGGCGCGCAAAATTAACCGGCCCGCGCTTTGCAGCATTGAGGAAGCGGTTCGCCGCGCGATTCAGGCAGTGCAGGCTCGTCCGGAATTTCGCACCATTGGAATCAGCGTGTGGCATGAGGAAGAGCCATGTCAGGGGTGGTTTGACCCGATCAAGCTGGAGCGCGTCTTCCATAACCTTCTGCTGAACGCCTGCGAGGCGGTCTCGCAGGAATCCGGACTGATTGAGGTGCGAATCCGGCGATCGCCGGATGGCTTTGAGGTCCGCATTGCCGATAACGGCCCCGGAATTCCTGAATCG
>DATGKJ010000365.1:0-4226 GCA_035294685.1 Terriglobia bacterium
GTTTGACAAATCCGAGGCGTCGCGCTTCGGAGTTGTGGAGACTGACCGGGAAGGAAGAATTGTCGGCTGGCAGGAAAAACCGGCTAATCCCAAGCCATCGCCGCACGATCCCAATAAATGCCATGTGTCGATGGGAATCTATTGTTTTAACCGCGACCTGCTGATCACGACCACGCAGGAAGACGCCGACGATGCTTCTTCCAGTCATGATTTTGGCCGCGACATCATTCCCAAGCTCATCGAGAAGCGCCGCGTCTATTCCTACAACTTTGTGGATGAGAATAAGAAGCAAGCTCAATATTGGCGCGACATCGGAACGATTGACGCCTATTATGAGGCGAACATGGACCTGGTGGCCGTAACGCCCATCTTCAACCTCTACGACAAGGACTGGCCATTGCGCACCTATCAGCGCCAGTACCCGCCGGCAAAGTTCGTTTTCGCCCAGGAAGGTCAACGGATTGGAATGGCGGTGGATTCCATCGTCTGCATGGGATCGGTCGTCTCCGGAGGAAGAGTGAACCGGTCGGTGCTTTCGTTTGATGTGCGCGTCAACAGCTTTTCGGAAGTGGAGAGCTCCATCCTGTTTCCGCACGTCGATATTGGCCGATATTCGCGCATTCGGCGGGCGATTATCGACCGCCATATTCGCATTCCGGAGCACTCCGTGATTGGTTATGACCTCGACGAGGATCGCAAGAAATATCACGTCACGGAAAGCGGCATCGTCGTGATTGTTCCGGAGCAGCGGATGTTTGAAGAGCCGGAATAAAGGCGTTTGACTTCTTCCCTCTTTGCGGACCCGCAACTTGAGCGGGTGGCTGAAAAATCCTGCGACTTGTCAGACCGGCTCTTTAGCCGCCTGGTAATCAAGCCGCAACCGGCGCACGTAACGATCGGCTTCACGGGTAGGCTTCGGAATGCGGAATCCATCCAGGCATTGTTGCGCCCAGTATACGGCCGATTCCAACGAGATACGATTCCCAACCGTGACATAAATCGGCTTCACGTCGTTACAGGTGCGCAAAACGACTCCCACACGTTCTCCCCTGAAAACCAGCGGAACGCTCGATCCGGCCCGCCGCGGAAGAGTTGGATGTTCTCCGACAAGCAGCGACTTGGCGCATCCGATCGTGGGCTTGTCGAGCAATACCCCGATGTGGCAGGCAATTCCAAAAAGCCGCGGATGCGCGCGGCCATGGCCATCAATCAGAATCAGGTCAGGCTCGGTGCGCAAGCGCGCGAAAGCGGCCAGGAGCACCGGACTCTCACGGAAAGAAAGCAGTCCGGGAATATAGGGGAACTTCAGTTTTCGCTCCGCGAATCTGCGCTCGACCTCTTCAAGCCCTGGCAGTCGATAGACGATGACGCCGGCAAAGGCTGTTTTGGTTTCAGGATCAAACGCCAGATCGGCCCCGGCCACGGTGCGAATCTCCTTAAAGCCATCCTCTTCCACCACCTGCGCGCGCAATTCTTCCTGGAGTCGCATCGCTTCACGCGGGGTCAGGTTCCATCGAGTGCGCAGCCTGGGTTTCATTCGCTCAGATTCTAACGCAAACCTCGCTCTGTCAGCGCATCAGCCGGAATCATTCTGAGTCCCTTCGCTTGTCATTCCGGCGCCGAGTGCAGCGAGGCGGAAGAATCTCCCTATCCCGCCCAAAATGGCAAGCCGCGAAAGCCCCTGGGCAACCGAGAAGCGCGAGGTGGCGGGCGGCGAATGCCCTCTAATCTATCCCATATCTTCCACTACATATTTCATATATCAAAATCTTACAGTGAAAAATTTATATAGTTAGGGTTCGTTCCTGAAAAAATGTGTGTGATAAATTTCTGCCGCGCTACCTTTTCCTGGTTGAAGCGCGCAACCGTGCCGGCATTCTCCTTGTTGATTGCAAAGACAGATTAGGGTTCGTTGATAAAATTTTTAGTTTTTCGCCACCCTCCTGGGCCTTGCTGGTCGCATCCTCAACCCAATCAGCATATGCGACTGGATATTGCCTGACTTTCCGTAGTGGAAGTCTTTTCATGTTTGCCGCGAAGCCTCGGGAGACTGCGAAAAGGAAAGCCGATCCGTCAGCGCCTTGTGATAGTCTACATGACTGGTCTAGTCCGGTCAAGGCGGTATGAGGCCTGCAAGAAGCGGATCCAGCCGATTGTCGGGAAACCTGAAACCGCCACGCAGGGGCGCGCGGCCAAAGAATCCCGCAGGCCAAATTTTTTCTTGCAGCGGGTGCGATCCGCGCTAAACTTCTATTCTTTGCTCGGCGCTGCGGAGAGTTTTCTTTGCAGGGAAAGGAAAATTGAATTTATGCCCAAAGTTTATGATGCCGTGGTGGTCGGATCGGGCGCTGCGGGCGGCATGGCCGCAACTGAACTGTGCCTGAAAGGACTGAAAGTATTATTGCTCGAAGCCGGCCCCGATCTGGATATCGCGTCTGACTTCCATCATCACACGAAACCATACGAATTCCCCTTTCGCGGTCGAATTCGCCCACGCGAGCGCGCCAAATATAATTACTGCGCCAACGAATGGAACAAGCCCCACTTCGTCAACGAGCTTGAAAACCCCTATACCGGCAAGCCTTATGTCTGGGTGCGAGCGCGCGCGGTGGGCGGCAAGACGCTGCACTGGGGTCTGGTTTCCCTGCGCTTCAGTCCGCGCGACTTTCAGGCGGCTCGCTATGATGGCTACGGCGACAACTGGCCCATCACCTATGAGGATGTGGAGCCCTACTACGCCCGCGTTGAGAAGATGATCGGAGTCTGCGGGCACGCCGACCATCTGGAAAACAACCCGGACAGCTTCTTTTTGAAACCTGTCCCCTTCACCTGCCCGGAATGGATCTTCAAGCGGACTGTTGAATCCAAACTCCCTGATCGCCACGTGATCCATGGCCGCTCGGCCACCGCGACGGAACCCATCAACGGCCGTGCGCCCTGCCATTATTGCGGGCACTGCGGCCGCGTGTGCAATGTGGCCGCCGCATTCAGCTCGAAAGGCGTCTTGCTGCCGATTGCGCAGAAAACCGGCAACCTGACGCTTCGGGCAAATGCTGTGGCGTGGAAGGTATTGCTGGATTCGGAGGGGAAAGCCCGGAGTGTTCTATTCGTGGACCGTCTCACGCGCCAGACCGAGGAAGCTTATGGCAAGGTGATTGTGCTCGGCGCGGGCAGCCTTGAATCCACGCGCATTCTGCTGAATTCCGGCGATCACGAGCGCCCAACCGGTCTCGGTAATTCCAGTGGCGTGCTCGGCAAGTATTTCTGCGAGCAGATCATGGCCGGCGACATCATGGGCCTCATTCCCCGGCTTCGCGGAAACCGCAACACCGCGGGAGACGCGCGGCCGGACGGCACCGGAATCTACATTCCCCGCTTCCGCAATCTGCGAGAGAAGCGTTCGGACTTCATCCGCGGTTACGGCTTTGAAGGCGGAGGCGGAAGCTCCGAATATCCCGGCTTCGCGCGCAAGATTCCAGGTTTCGGCGCCAAATTCAAGGAGGACATCAAGAAAAACTACGCCACCGTGATCAGCATCGGTTCGTTCGGCGAAGTCCTGCCGCGCGCTGAAAATTACGTGGAAATTGATCCGGTGGTGAAGGATGCGTGGGGAATTCCCGTGCTGCGATTCAACATCGAGTGGGGACCTAATGAACTTGCGATGGCCAAAGACATGATCGAGACGCAGCGTGAAATGTTCCGTGCAGCGGGAATTGAGACGCTGAGCGAGCGCACCAAGCCCTTACCGCCCGGTTGGAGCATTCATGAGGCAGGCACGGCGCGCATGGGTGATGATCCGAAGAAATCTGTGCTGAATAAATTTAATCAGTGCCATGACATCAAGAATCTTTATGTGGCGGACGCTGCCTGTTTTGTGAGTTCGAGCGAAAAAAATCCAACGCTCACGATCCTTGCTCTTGCGATGCGCGCCGCCGATCACATTGCGGAGGAAATGAAAAGGGGAGCCTTTGCGTGAATAGATAACAAGGCTCCGCCTCAGACCAACAAACCTTGAACCCCTCACCCGGCCCGCTATGCAACCCAGCTTTCGGCCCCAACCAAAGGAACTGTCATTCTGAGCGAGTGGAGCGAGCGAAGAATCCCTGCATTTGTAAAGCGAAATACGGGGATTCTTCCGCTTCGCGGAGTTTACCCTGAGTGTCCGCCCGCCGGTTGGCGGGTCCATAGTGCCAGAAACTTCTGTTTGCCTCTACGCAGAATCAACA
>DATGKJ010000366.1:0-3675 GCA_035294685.1 Terriglobia bacterium
GAAAGCTTCATCAAATGGGAAGGGACGCGGGGCGCAATCATTGCCAAAATGGGACTTCTGATGAACTACCCTCAAGGCGAACCCGACGAAATGGAATATTGCATCCTCCGCGAGGGCGCCGCGCCCCAATGGGAATCTGTCGCGCTCGAAGGAAGCTGGTTTCCTGACGCCTTCATCGGAACCATGGCCAGCGTGATGCGCTGGGCTGAGAATGCAGATGACCCGGCCGCCACTTCTGTAGAGGACGCGCTGAAGACCATGGCGCTGGTGGAGGCGGCGTATTGCTCGAGCGATCGGGGCGGCGAACCCGTTCGAGGAGTTTGAGTGAAAACCATGAGCCCGGTTCATCCAGTCCGACTTCGAGGCATCACATGGAATCATTCGCGAGGTTTTCTGCCCATGGTGGCCACGGCTCAGCGTTTCGCTGAAAATCACCCTGGCGTTGAGATCCACTGGGAGAAACGAAGCCTGCAAGAATTTGCGGACTTCCCTGTGGAAAAGCTGGCCGAAACCTTTGACCTCCTGGTGATCGATCATCCTTTTATCGGGTTTGCCGCAAAGCACCGGGTTTTTATTCCACTGGATGAACATCTCGAAAAGGATTTTCTGGCCGACCAGAATCAGAATTCAGTGGGCGAATCCCACCGAAGCTATATTTACGATGACCATCAATGGGCTCTTGCCATTGATGCTGCCACGCCGGTAAGTTCCTGGCGGCCGGACCTGTTTGAGAAATTCAAAATCGCCGTGCCTGAAACATGGGATGAGCTTTTGGCTCTTGCAAAGCAGGGGCGGGTGGCATTCGCCTCCATTGCGGTTGATAGCCTCATGAACTTTTTCATGCTTTGCTGCAATCTGAGCCAGGACCCTTTTCCGGTTTCTGACGATTTACTGGTGGACCCGTCATTGGGAATCGAGACTTTAAGGAAGCTCCGTGAACTAGTGACGCTCTGTTCGCCTGAAATCCTCACCTGGAATCCCATTGCAACTTATGAGGCCATGACCCGCCGCGATGAAATCGCATACTGCCCTTTTGCCTATGGATACTCCAACTATGCCCGCCCCGGCTATGCTCGAAAGCCGCTGCAATTCGGCGATTTATGTTGTATTCGAGGGCGTGAGCGCGCCCGCACGGTTCTGGGAGGAACCGGCCTGGCAATTTCCACGAATTGCAAAAATCGGGCGATAGCCGTTGAATACGTTCGCTACGTGGCGTCTCCCGAATGCCAGCGGACGCTTTATATGCAGAGCGGAGGCCAGCCGGGACATCGTTCCGCGTGGACGGATGAAGAAACCAATCGCCTGACGCATAACTTTTTCCGCAACACCCTTCCGGCGCTCGACCGCGCGTATGTGCGACCGCGCTATTCGGGCTATATTCACTTTCAGGATGAGGCAAGCCCGGTGGTCTATAAATTCCTGTACGAAGGCGGCAATCCGCAACCGGTAGTCCAGGAACTGCAACATCTCTATGAACGTTCCAGAAAGAACTCATGACGAAATCCACTGAGGTTTACAAATTATAGTGAGGTCGTTTTCTGCAGCGCCGTTGTCCCCACCGGCGGTTTTCAGCGCTGAGGGCAGCGCCGCTACAGTCTGAGTTGCCACTGTAATTTGTAAACCTCAGCAATCTGTCACGAATCGCCTCCTGAATTTGGGATGAATGAACTACGAGAGGAAACAAAGTGATGAAAATTATCGATACGCACCAACATCTCTGGGACATGGATTTGTTCTCATTCACCTGGTGTAAAGACCAGCCTGTTTTGAATCGAAGCTTTCGCATGCGGGATTATCTGGAAGCGATCCAGGGATTGAACATCGAAAAATCCGTTCACCTGGAAGCCGATGTCGATGAACCCTACATGCTGGACGAGACCCGCTACATTTTAAAGCTCGCGGAAGACCCTACAAATCCCCTGACGGGTGTGGTAGCCTGCGGGCGGCCTGAATATGAAGGATTCAGAGAGTATGTCGAAAAGATTGCAGGCCATCCCGCCTTGAAGGGCGTCCGGCGCGTCCTGCACACTCAGCCCGACGCAGTAGGCCAGGATCCCGTCTTTATTGAGAATGTCAAGGCGCTCAGTTCTTATGGTCTCTCCTTCGATATCTGTGTCCTGGCGCGTCAACTGCCCATTGCCATCAATCTGGTGAAGCAATGTCCGAATGTCACCTTTATTCTGGATCATTGCGGGGTTCCCCAGGTGAAAGAGAAGGTTATGGACCCCTGGCGTGAACACATCCGCGCTATTTCCAGATTTCCTAACGTCAATTGCAAGATCTCCGGGCTGGTGGCTTATGCGGACCCGAAGAATTGGACCGCCGAGGATCTCCGCCCTTTTGTCGAGCACGTGATTGAAAGCTTTGGCTGGGATCGCATTATGTTTGGAAGCGATTGGCCTGTTTGCACGCTTTCTGCGACGCTCCGGAAATGGGTGGAAACGCTTTCATTTCTGACCGAGAACGATAGCCCTGAAAACCGACAAAAGCTTTTTTACGAAAATGCCAGGCGGATTTATCGACTTGCTTGAGCGCTCGTTCGCAACGGGAGCCTTCACGAGCGGTGGAACAATTCACTGGGCGGAGGTTGATTGACCAGAAGCCAATACATCCCCAACTGCCGGATGACGTTTTGAAATTGGCCAAAGTCCACAGGTTTCTGGATATAACTGTTGACGCCCAGTTGATAGCACTTCACCAGATCAAATTCCTCTTTGGAGGATGTCAGCACAATCACGGGAATAGGTTGCGTCCGCGCATTGCCTTTAATCGCTTGCAGCACTTCCAACCCATCGACCTTAGGAAGCTTCAGGTCCAACATGATCAACTTGGGTGGATGCTCCGGCGACCTGTCGCTGTAAGCGCCGCGACAGAAGAGAAAGCCCAAAGCCTGTTCGCCGTCTCCCGCAACATGGATATGGTTGGACAATCGATGATGTCTGAGCGTGTGAATCGTCAGCTCGGCATCCTCAGGGCTATCTTCAACCAGTAAGATTTCAACTTCGGGCGCAGCCATCATGAACCTCTGTCGGTTGGTTTTTAGCAGCCTGGTGAGACCCGGCAGGGTCTGTTGTTGCGGCGCCAAGGCTTTCATTCGATAAACCGCTTGCGAAGGGCGGCGCTGCGCCATTTTTCGACGAACTGTCAGGGGAGCCCGCCCCTGGCGACTGCGGCGCCCCGACCGTAAAAAAGAATGTGGCTCCCTGGTCAACTGCCGCTTCCGTCCATGCCCTCCAGTCGTGTTTCTGCAGGATGCGCTGAACGATGGCGAGCCCAACCCCGGTCCCCTCAAAATCCTTGCTGCTATGGAGTCTTTGGAAAATCCCAAACAGTTTCCTGCTATAAGCCATGTCAAAGCCAATGCCGTTGTCGCGCACAAAGACGACCCGTTGCCGATCGCGGGTCGCCTGCCCAACTTCAATGACCGCCCGCTTCCGTGTGCGCGTGTATTTCAGGGCATTCGACAGCAGATTGACAAAAACCTGCTTCAGGAGCATCGCATCGCAATGGACGCTGGGGAGCGGACTGAGTCGCCATTCGATTTCACGGCCTGCAAGTTCCGGTTCAAGCTCGTCCAAAGCAGCTTCCACCAGGGAATCGAGCGGCGTGAGCTCGAGGGATAACTCCTTGCGTCCCACCCGCGACAGACTGAGCAGATCATCCACCAACTGGCCC
>DATGKJ010000367.1:0-3685 GCA_035294685.1 Terriglobia bacterium
AGTGACGCGATGCGGCTTGGGGGAGCAGTGGATGATCGTCCGGCGGATTATGCCATCCAGACCTTTGTAAGAAAGCGCAACTTGATCTTCTCCCACCTCCTCGGGAAGGAGCTGACCGCGCTTGGCGCGCTTCATTCCCCGGATCTCAAAAACATCCGCAAAATCGGCGGCAAACTGAACTGAAAAGGTGACATTCACCGGCGAGAGACTATAATTCACAATATGAAGCTGCTCATATTGAGTGGCTTCCCAGAGGAATTTTGAGCGGGAAATATGCAGGGCGCCTCGAGGAACAATCACGCTTCCTTCGGCATCAATGTCCGGGTTCGTGAGGTCCGTCGTGGTGGAAGCGTTATCATCTCTGACAGTGGAACTCAGCAACAGAGGACGGTCATTCCCAAGCCGCAACACCCAGAGGCAGAGATAGCGCGCTTCACGGTGATAAAGTCCCTGTGCGCCCCTTCCCAGCGGCTCAATATCTCCCCGCCGGTCGTACACAGCGAACGTATCGCCGTGCTTGAGAACCCGTGTGCGGTCGTCTGCGAGAGACGAGGTTGAGAGAATGTAGTACTGGTTCTTTACGCGGATGACCTCGTCCAAAACCCTTTCCTCGGCGAAAACGGCGTGACGAGCGGCTGCTCCTCCAGCAACCGTTCATAAATTTCCACATAGTTCTCAGTCATACGCGAAACTGGAAAGCGCTCTTCAAAAACCTCCCGGCAACTTTTGCGCGAAATCTTCAGAATGCTTTCCAGCGCTTGCACCGCCTGATCGACATCTTCAACAACGACCCCTGTTCGCCCATGATCCACGATTTCGGGGATGGACCCGCGTCGGAAGGCAACTACAGGAGTGCCGCAGGCCATGGCCTCAATCATGACGAGACCAAAAGGCTCCGGCCACTCGACGGGAGCCAGAAGCGCCATTGCATTCCCAAGAAATTCATCTTTCTCAGCATCACTGATTTCCCCAATATACTCAATCAACGGGTGAGAAAGAAGCGGCTTTATTTTTGCCTCATAATACTCCCGGTCCGCGCGATCCACCTTCGCAGCTATCTTCAGTTCGATGCCAGATCGCTTCGCAATTTCAATTGCTCGCTCCACCCCCTTTTCCGGGGAAATACGACCGAGGAAGGCCAAATATTTCCCCGGCCCTGGATGAAATTGATAGAGGTCCAACGGAAGACCGTGATACACCGTCCCTTGCCAATTCAGCCACGGCAACGGCTGGCGCTGAGCATTTGAGATCGAAACGACAGGCATTTCAATAAATTCCTGATAAAGAGGAACCAGATCAGGTATGTCGAGCCGCCCATGAAGCGTCGTAAGGTGAGGCCAGTTTTGCCTCCGTGTCAGCGGAAAATGCAG
This sequence comes from Terriglobia bacterium, assembly GCA_035294685.1. Lineage (GTDB taxonomy): Bacteria > Acidobacteriota > Terriglobia > UBA7540 > UBA7540 > RH2-MAG17b. The sequence goes on from DATGKJ010000367.1 coordinate 1,371, forward strand.
ATAGTCGATATGAAAGTGAATAATATCAAATTCTGTATATTTGCGGAAGACTTGCTCGAGCATCAAAATATGATGCGCTAACTGATCGACACAGGAGCGGTTCAGCCGGAGGGACTGCGGGCAAGGCGAAATGAGACGGGCCTGGGTGATCGAATCACCGCTTGCAAAAAGCGTCACCTCATGTCCCAAGCGGACAAGCTCCTCTGTAAGAAAGGAAACCACCCGCTCAGTCCCTCCATAGAGGCGCGGAGGCACACGCTCGTACAATGGCGCAACTTGCGCAATCCTCATGCGCCATCACCTCCTGATACAGAATTCTTTGGAGTTTTAAATAGTTAGATGCAGGAATGTGTCAGAAAGGTTTCACCCACTGGTAGCTGGCCGAGGGTGCAAAGATCGCTGCATCACTGTTGCGGGCGCCAAAACGGCCTCTATACACGACGTCGTCATTAAGCGTGGGTCCGTGTCACGAATGCCCCATATTCATGCGGCTAACGTTACAAACGATGCGCGATTATTTAAGACGCCACGTACAAAGAGGCAGGCGCCACCAGAAAACCTGTCCCATGATTTGTAATCCGCCAAAAAGACCATGCAGCATGTTTCAAAGACCCAGGTCCTTCCACATCTTGTCGATCCGACTTTTGACCTGGGCATCCATTTTGATCTCATCAGGCCAGGGACGGTTAAAGCCTTCGCTGGGCCACTTGCGGGTGGCATCCACTCCCATCTTTGAGCCGAAATTGGGGAGCCGGGACGCATGCTCAAGCTGATCGACCGGACCCAAAATGAACTGAATATCCCGTTCCGGATCAATGTGATTAAGCGCCTTCCACGCCACCTCGCGCACGTTACGGACGTCCACATCATCATCCACCACGACCAGGCACTTGGTAAACATCGCTCCCGGCAGGCCCCAAATCGCGTTCATCACCTTGCGGGCGTGTCCCGGAAAGCTCTTGCGGATGGCGACGATCATGAGATTATGAAACACGCCTTCTGCCGGCATATGCATATCGACCACTTCCGGAAGCTGTTTGCGCATCAGGGGCAGAAAGATGCGCTCCACCGCGTATCCCATCCAATAGTCTTCCATGGGCGGCGGGCCCACGATGGTCGAGATGTAAATGGGATTCTTGCGATGAGTCACGCAGGTGAGATGGAAGGCCGGAAACTGGTCTTCCAGTGAATAAAATCCTGTGTGGTCGCCGAAAGGCCCTTCCGTCCGAATATCGTCGAGGTCCACATAGCCCTCAATCACGATTTCCGCATGCGCGGGCACTTCCAAATCCGAGGTCTCGCACTTGACCAACTCCACTGGCTCCTGTCGCAAAAATCCTGCAAAGATGAACTCATCCAGATCCTCAGGAAGAGGGAGAACTGCGGAAAGCATCGTTGCGGGGTCCGCGCCCAAAGCTGCGGCCACCTCCATCCGGCGGCCTTTTCCCTGCCGGTCAAGCCAGCGGAAATGTTCCGCGCCTCCTTTGTGAATCTGCCAGTGCATTCCCGTGGTGCGCTCATCAAAAACCTGCATTCGATAGCAACCCACATTGCGACGGCCGGTCTTCGGGCTTCGCGTGATCACCATGGGCAGAGTGATGAACCGCCCGCCATCCTGCGGCCAGCACTTCATGATCGGGAACCGCGCCAATGAAAAATCCTGACGCTCGATCACTTCTTTCACCGGCCCATCCTTGACGTGTTTGGGGAAGATCGATCCAAGGTCTGCAAGCTTGGGCAGCAAACGCACCTTATCGAAGAGACCTTCGGGCGGCCGCATCTCCAGAAGCTCTTCGATACGCCTGGCGACATCCTCGATGGAATTTACTTCCAGAGCCAGTTCCAGCCGCTGCCGGGTTCCGAAAGCATTTATCAGCAGCGGCATATGATATTCAGTGTTACTTTGGGCAGAATGCGGCTTTTCAAAAAGCAACGCCGGCCCGCCGGCTTTGGAAACACGGTCAGTAATCTCCGTGATCTCAAGATCCACATCGATAGGAGTCTTGATCCGCTTTAATTGCCGCTCGCGCTCCAACCGCGCAATGAATTCACGGAGATTTTGGTACGCCATGTTTTATATTGGAAAAGCCAGCGCAATGTAGCAAGCCTGGGGTTTCCTGGAAATTCTAAGGCTCTTGAATGAGAAATCAAACACAAAGCATAACCATTCGCAACGCTCTTTTAAATTGGTTTCAGGCTCACGCCCGCAGTCTTCCCTGGCGCAAGACGCAAGACCCCTGCGCCATCTGGATTTCTGAAGTCATGCTTCAACAGACCCAGATTGCCACGGTCATTCCCTATTATCAGCGATTTCT
>DATGKJ010000368.1:0-13054 GCA_035294685.1 Terriglobia bacterium
CGACTACGACGAAGAGGAAATTCAGCGCAAATTTTCGATCAGCGCCGCGCTCGCCTACGTCGAATGGGAAAAGACCAAACTGAATCTCATCGATACGCCGGGGTTCAACATTTTCCTTCACGAAACAGAAGCCGCGCTGACGGCTGCGGATGCGGCTCTTCTGCTAGTGCATGCCGTAGCCGGGATTGAAGTGCAGACCGAAAAGACGTGGGGATTCTGCGAGAAGCATGGCTTGCCACGCGCCTTTCTGATCAATCAACTGGACCGCGACCGGGCCAGTTTTGAGCGCACACTCCAGTCGCTGCGGGATGCCTTCGGGCGTTCCGTCGTCCCCGTGCAATTGCCGTGGGGAGAAGAAAAGAACTTTCGTGGCTGCATCGACTTGGTAAACATGAAGGCTTATTCCTACAACTCTAATGGCAGCGGCAAGGCCCAGGAGTCCGATATTCCCGCCGAATTATCGGAAGCGGCGTCTAAGGCCCACGAGGCTCTAGTCGAGATGGTTGCGGAAGGCAACGACAAGTTGATGGAGGAATTCTTTGAGAAGGGCACCATTCCCCCCGAAGATCTCGCGCCGGGTCTCCGGGAAGCGATTCGAGAGAGGCGGCTGTTTCCAGTCCTTACCAGCGCGGCTCTCCCCAACATCGGTACAGAAAACCTGCTCCGCTTCGCCGCCGCCTACTTCCCTTCTCCGGCGGAACGGGGCGACTGGGAAGGCACCGATGCTGAGGGAAAACCTGTCAAGCGCAAAACCGCTGATGACCAGCCACTTGCCGTCTATGTTTTCAAAACCGTTGCGGATCCTTTTGCGGGCCGGGCAAGCTACTACAAGGTGCTCTCTGGAGTTCTGAAAAATGAAGCCAGTCTCAGCAATTTTAATCGGGGCGGCACGGAGAAATTTTCCCACATTGCGGTTGTCCAGGGGAAATCTCAGACTCCCATCGGCGAACTGCGAGCAGGCGACCTGGGGGCTGTCGCCAAACTGAAAGACACGTTAACCGGCGATACATTGGGCGACAAGGCCGCGCCCATTCTTTATCCCAAGCTCAAGCTGCCCGAACCTGCCATCTCATTTGCCATCGAACCCAAATCGCGCGGCGATGAGGACAAGCTCTCAACAGCCATTCATCGCATGCTCGAAGAGGATCTTCTGCTGCGCTTTTCGCGCGATCCGCAAACTAACGAGTTTCTGCTGGCCGGCTCGGGCCAGCAGCATGTGGAAGTCGCTGTCTCCAAACTCAAGCGACGCTTCAATGTGGAAGTCACCTTAAAGGCACCCAAAATTCCCTATCGCGAGACCATCCGCGCCAAGGCGGAAGCGCAGGGGAAGCATAAAAAGCAGACCGGCGGACACGGCCAGTACGGTGACTGTTGGATCAGGATGGAGCCTCTTCAGCGCGGCGCGGGGTTTGAATTTGTGAACGATATTTTCGGCGGCGCGATCCCGCGGAATTTCATTCCCGCCGTAGAAAAAGGCATTGTCGAAGCGGCATCAAAAGGGTTCCTGGCCGGGTATCCGGTGGTCGATTTTCGCGTAATCCTCTACGACGGGTCGTATCACGAAGTGGATTCCTCCGAAATCGCTTTCAAGCTTGCAGGCTCCAAGGCGTTCAAAGCCTGCATGGAACAAGCCAAGCCTTGCCTGCTCGAGCCCATCATGAACGTAGAGATTACCGTGCCCGAAGCCTATTCCGGCGACATTATGGGAAACCTCAACGGCCGTCGCGGGCGCATTCAGGGCATGGACTCCAAAAGCGGTTCGACCATCATCAAAGCCCAGGTTCCGCTGGCCGAGATGCTCACCTACGCCTCTGACCTCACCTCCATGACGCAGGGACGTGGGACTTATTCCATGGAATACTCACACTACGATTATGTGCCGCCGCAGATTGCGGAGAAGATTGTCGCCGCCGCCAAAGCGGCTGGTCACGGGAAGGAAGCGGAAGAGGAGTGATCCTGAATTCTGAGAACTTGTGAGCCGGGCATGAAGATGATGAGCAACAGAAGCCGGCCTGAAGAATTCCAGCTAATGAGTTGAAGTTGAATTATTCTTCAGCGAAATCCTGGGTCACGTAAAGCAGGCCATCCGCCCCGCGGACCACGCCGATGCCCACGCGATTGAATTGAGGGTTCAGGATATTTCCGCGATGGTTAGGTTGGAAGCAAGGCTCGTTCATGAAAGCAGCCTCGGCGCGCTCTACGGTTTCGTTCTTGGCGATATTCTCCCCCATCGATCGCCATTGGATTCCCACCTTATAAAAGCGCTCGACCGGAGAATCGCCGTTTGGGTCCACGTGACTGAAATAGTGGCGCATCGCCATGCCCTGGGAATGAGCCAGGGCTATCTGAGCCAGCTTGGGGTCCCATTGCAGCGGAAGCGCGTGTCCGCTGGTTTCCGCCCGATTGGCTGGATTGAGGCGGTCCAAGTTCAACAACTCCAGCATCTGCTTTTCCAGTACGTCAAACCCCTGGCAGGAACTTTGACCGGGGCAACCGGGTGTTCCCAGGAGAGGGAAATGAGGAATAGAGGCTGCGACCATCAGCACCTGGCCGTCTTTCACCTCCGTAGTTTGGCCATCCTGCTTTGGACCTGAAGCAGCCATCAAGCAGCCACATGTCAACAGACCCACCAAGGCGACAAGGATTCCCCGGCGTGCATTTCGCAGATTTCCGCTGATCTCAAGCATTCTCTCCTCCCATTCATATCTCGTCAAAAGGATTTCGGAACCCATGACTGATCAACCCGTAGGGGCTGCGCCCCTTAATTCTTATCGGCAGCCGATAAATAAAAATGAGCCTCTAAAATTGAACGGCGAGCGAGGGGAGGAGGCGCGCCGTGGGCGCGGATTAAGCTTCGATGGAGATAAAGGATTTCAGCCGTGGAAGGAGATGCCGGTGCATATTTTCAGCCCCATAGAAAAGCGAGTAAACGTAGGCGAGCATCGCCGGTTGTGAAAAGCGCTCAGGCGGAAGCGCGTGAAAAGGATAGTAGCAGAGCGTCCCTTTCATAACCTTGTGTGGGTCCTGATAGGAAGGAATTGGCCAGGGAGTGCGGAAGAAGCGAAAGCCCGCCTTTGATAAGGTGTGTCGCCACGCGGGGCCGGAGTTCTGCGTAATTTCCGCATACATTCTCCAGGGTTTCTCAGGAGCCTGCTTTTCCTGCCGCAGGACTCGGCGCAATATCAAGGCTCCAATTCCCTGCCCTCGCCACGGCGCAGCCACAAAAATGTAACTGCCAAAAACCACGTCAAAGCTTTGCAGGAGAACCGTCAAGACTCCGCCGATAAGCTCACGACGATGGTAAGCGGCAAAGAGATGAATCGGATTCAGGCGCTGGCGCGGGGACCGAAGGACGCGGCGAATCACGGCTGAGCTGACGCGCTCGTCAGGATTGAAGCAGCGCTCATAAAGACCGAGCCAACTCCCAACGCTAGCGCTTGCCGACGGATTAAGGAGCTCGACGCGCAGTTCGCTTTCACGGAAAGCCATCTGTTTGCCTGAAATATTCTCGGAGTTCCCCGAAGAGCTTCTGATTTCCTGTATGATGGGTGTTTGTTAAAAACCAGGAGGTCCAAATTGCCTCAAGCTTCTCGATCGAACGAGCGCGGAATCGGCAAGGCCAGCCTCGTCACGCTCGTGGTCATTCTTTTAATCATCATCGGAGTCAGCTTTAAGCTTTTCAGTAATCCTGCCCCCACCATTAAGCCTGCTAAGAACCTGCGCGGAATCGGGCTGAGTCGCGCCATCGAATTTACGGTTCACGATCCATCTTATCGCATCACGGCGGTTCGCGTGGAGCTTCAGCAGAACGGCCAGACCTTTCGGGTTCCCGCAACGGTCCGGGAAATTGCCGGCGGGCCAAAAAACTCAGGGCACACCGTTGAGGTTTCCGCTCAGGTCGGCCGCCGCGAGATTCCGCAGTTGCGAGCGGGTCGCGCCACGTTGATCCTGACGGCGCTTAATAATTCCTGGGGGCGTCTCTTTCGCGGCGGGAAAGCCGTGCTCGCGCTGAATCTTCCCGTGCGGTTTATGCCTCCTCAGGTTGAGGTGCTCACCACGCAACACTACATCAATCTGGGCGGCTGTGGCATGGTAGTTTTCAACACCTCGCCCGGCACCGTCCGCTCAGGCGTCGAGGTAGGGAAGTATTATTTCCCAAGCTGGCCTGTCTCGGAATCCGATACCCAGCGACGCCTGTGTGTTTTCGCTTTCCCCTACAATGTGGACCCCAACACACCGGCGCGGATTGTCGCTGAGGATGACGCTGGCAACCAGACCCTGGCCAATTTTGACTATAAGGTGTTTCCCAAAAAGTTTCACAGCAGCACTCTGGAGATCACCGATTCCTTCATGCAGCGCGTCGTGCCGCCCATCCTGAGCCAGACAAGCGATATTCAGGACCAGGGGAGCCTTTTAAAAAATTATGTCGAAATCAACCGCAATTTGCGGCTGGTTGACAAGCAGCGCCTTATTCAGTTTTCCAAACAGACCAATCCGAAATTTCTGTGGAGACAGCCATTCATCCAGCTCAGAAACTCTAAGGTTGAATCTTCCTTCGCCGATTTCCGCACCTACACTTATAACGGGCAGGTCATCGATCACGAAGTCCATCTGGGTTTCGACCTGGCGGTTGTGGCTCACACGCCGGTGGTCGCGGCCAATGATGGCCAGGTGATTTTCGCCGGCTGGTTCGATATTTTCGGAAATGCGGTCCTCATCGACCACGGCTGCGGCCTTCAGAGCCTTTACGGCCATTTGGCATCCTCCATCGTCAAGCCCGGCGAACTGGTCAAGCGTGGGCAGCTGATTGGCTACAGCGATTCAACGGGCCTCGCGGGCGGCGACCACTTGCACTTCGCGATTCTGCTGGATGGCGTTCCTGTGAATCCTGAAGAATGGTGGGACCCTCATTGGATTCATGACCGTATTACGGCCAAGCTGCAGGAGTATCAGAAATGAGAGCGCTTCGGCGCGCCTGCTCTGCCGTCACCAACCTCGCCAATTCAGAAAAGCTACTAAGTATTTTATGAATCGACGTGGCGCACGATGCTTGATAACCTGCACACATCGCGGAATGGCGCAGTGTGTGCGCCGGACCTGCCGGGTCTTGGGATGGAAATCAAGTCCGAAATGTGGACACACACCACGGCCATTACCAGAACTTCAAAGTCGGAGGCGGAACGCCTTAAAATTGACGTCAAAGCACCTCCCTACCCGGTAATATCCTTTCATCAACATCTTTAGAATCAACGGAATTCAAGGTCCAGGTCCTTGTTGATATCCTTTCCCTACGCGCGTTGATCTCCATCCAGTTCTGACATTCTACTGACTACTTAAGAACTATTATGTCCGTAATACGGACATGATTTCAAAAATTACTTGACAACATGAAATGGCTGCGATATATAAGAATCACCCTAGGTAGTCTTTTTTTCGCGATGATTTAGATAATTTCTTGAGGTTAGATCAAGGAGGAACCATGATTCGCCTCTCGCGAGTGTTCATTGGGATTCTGCTCCTCGCTTCCACTGGCACGCTCTGTGCGCAGAGCAATCGCGGCACCATTACAGGAACGGTCACCGATCCGTCGGGAGCGGCTATCCCGAGCGCAACGATAACGGCCACCAACATGGCCACCGGCATCAGCACCGGGACGGCAAGCAGTTCGAGCGGCAACTACACCATTCCATTGCTGCAAGTGGGGACGTATCAAGTCACTGCGGCGCGGCCCGGCTTCAAGAAATTCGTTGCGCCGCATGTTGTTCTGGAAGTCGGCCAGACCGTTACGGTTGATATCCATATGGAAGTCGGAGCCGTCACTCAAACCATTGAAGTCAACGGCGCCGCAAGTCTGTTGCAGCGGGACACCTCCGACCGCTCCACGGTAGTTACCAGCCGTGACGTCGAAGAACTGCCTATCGTTTCGCAAGGAGAGCAACGCAACCCTGGCTTCTATATGACGCTCGCTCCCGGCGTCACGGGCCGGGGAACGGCGACGCCCACGGCCAGCGGTTCAGGCCGACAGCTGAATACCACGGTTAATGGCAGCCAGAGTGGCAGCACGGAATTTCAGCTCGACGGCGCCCCCATTGGCCAGGGATATATGCTGGCTGGAGATTTTCGCGATCTTCCTTTCCCTCCCGACGCGGTCGGCGAGTTTCGAGTCATGACGCTGAACCCTCCGGCGGAGTTCGGGCAGACCGGCCTTGGCATTACGAGTTTTTCTCTCAAGTCGGGCACAAATCAGTTCCACGGCTCGATCTATGAATACCTCCGCAACGATGCGCTGGATGCGCGTGGCTTTTTTGCTCCCACGACTCCCGTCAACAAGCAAAATGAATTTGGGGCGACTGTGGGCGGACCCATCCGCAGGGATAAGACCTTTTTCTTCGGCTGGTATCATGGTTTCCGCCTGGCAAAACAGGTGAGCAACTCCCTGGATACCCTTCCCACTGCGGCCATGAAACACGGGGACTTCAGCAACATTCTCGGCCCCCAGATTTCGACCTGCGGCGCCAGCAGCAACCAGCCCTGCTCCGATGCCCTCGGCCGGCCCGTCTATGAGGGGGAAATTTACGACCCTGCAACGCAAAGGACAGTCGCGGCAGGCGCCGCCGACCCCGTCACGGGGCTGGTGAACAACAGCGGCAGCAGCGCGATCATCCGCAATGCCTTTGGTTTCAATCCTGTGACCGGCGCGCCAATTCCGGGTGCGGCTAACGTGATCCCATCCAATCGGATTGATCCCGTCGCTGCAAAGATGTTTTCGTATTTTCCGGATCCGCCCGCCTGCTCCACCTGCGAGTTCGGCTACCGCCTCAATTGGCTGGCGCAATTCCCGGTGGACACAACCATAAACCAGTGGGGAAGCAAGGTTGACCATGCGTTTTCTGATCGGAATCGCATCATGGGAGAAATGCTCTGGTGGAAAAGCTACGCGCCCACCGGCTCGAAATGGCCCAAACCCATCGGTGAAGGTTCCCTCAACTATATTCAGCAAGACATCGCCCGCTTCGCCCATGATTTCATCATCGGGCCTAACCTCGTCAACCATTGGGTGGTCGGGTTCAACCGACTCCGGAATGATAGCTATCCTGAGGCCGGGACCGGATGGCCCGCAAAGCTTGGATACAATGGCGTGCCTCAGACGGGTCCAGGGTCTGTCTGGCCGGAATTGGACATCGGCGGCTTGGGAAATGCCTATGCAAGACAGGGTCAAAGCTATAGCGCCAACAATGATTTTACCTTTGACGAGAGCCTGACTTGGACTAAAGGCAAGCATACGGTCAAAACAGGCTTCAGTTACATCAAGATGCAGGCGAACGCTTTCTCAAACACTTACCAATCCAGCAAGTTGAGCTTCAATGCCGGAACGACTTCGCTGCCGGGACCCTGGTATAACGACGGATGTACCCCAGGCGGCACATGTCCCGGGATGGGAGCCGCCGGTTTCCTCCTGGGAGATGTCAGCACGGGTCTGGCGGGCGTTACAACGGCTGAGGTGGCTGATCGGATGGCACGCTACGCAGGGTATGTGCAGGACGATTTCAAGGCGACTCCCAAATTGACGTTCAATCTTGGCCTGCGCTACGACCTGATGCTTCCCACCGTAGACGCGCACAACGTCAAGTCATGGATGGACCCGACGGTAACGAATCCCGGCGCCGGGAATCTTAAGGGTGCTTTGGTCTTTGCAACACCCTCGCGACGCGCGCCAGCGAAAGCCGATACCAAAGCCTTTGGTCCGCGCGTCGGACTGGCCTATGCTTTCAACGATAAGACCGTGATCCGCGCAGGCTACGGAATCCTCTATACCGCGGGCGGCGCTGAGCGCTCACTCGGAAGCCCTTGGGAACAACTGGGTTTCAATGCCTCTAATGCAGTCCCCGAGGATGTGAGCATGGGGTTCACCGGATTGCTGCCGGGCTTTACCCTTCAAGGTGGCTGGCCGTCTTCGCTATTTACGCCTCCGCCATTCATCAATCCAGCCTACCAGAACGGGCAAGGACCGCCTTCGTTTGGCGCCTTTGCGGGGGATGGCAATCTGCCTTATATCCAGAACTGGACTTTTGATGTCCAGCGGCAAATCCCTGGGCACGTGGTTCTCGATGTCGCCTACGTGGGTACGAAAGGAACACACTTGCCCAGCCGCCTGATGAACTCAAACGCCATGCCAACAAGCGACCTTCAATACCAGAACCTGATCTTCTCAAATATCGCTAATCCCGCGGTGCAGGCTCTCTCCGTTGTGCAGGCCATGCCGATTGATCCGACAACCGGCGTCCACTCTCCCTTTGCGGGATTTCAAACCCTTTGGGGAGGCGGCGCCACATTAGGCCAAGCCTTGCGCCCGTTCCCACAATACCAGGTGGACACTGTGGAGGGCCTCTCCCAATTGCGGGATTTCGGGGAAGCGGTTGGCGTGTCGGACTATAATGCCCTTCAGATCCAGGCGAGGAAACGTTTCTCTCAAGGTCTGAGTTTTCTGGTCTCCTATACCTGGTCCAAGACACTTACAGACGCGGAGAGCATCTTCAACGAGTTTTCCGGCTTCACCCAGGATTTCTACAACCGCAAGCCGGAGAAGGCTCTAAGCATTAACGATTACCCAAATAATCTAGTCCTTTCCTACGAATACGAATTGCCTTTTGGCCCAGGCAAGAAATTCGCAAATGCTGGCGGGGCGGCAGGTAAGGTGATCGGGGGCTGGAGCGTTGCCGGAGTCCAGCAATACCAAAGCGGCGCTCCACAAGTGATCGTGACTGGAGAAAACCCCTTCTTCCCCTACGTGGGGCCCAATAGTTTCCTGATGCGCCCGAATGTCGTGCCCGGAGTCCCCAAAAAATCGACGGCCATCATGAACGGCACCTGGGATCCGAATGCGCCGGGAGCGACAGGCTCTGTGCTCAACATCAATGCTTGGGCCGACCCTGCCACCAATCCCACGACCAAGTGGACTCTGGGCGATGCGCCCCGCACCGATGGCGCCATTCGCCGGTTTCCGTATTTCAATGAGGATATCTCGCTGCTTAAGCGGACTAACATTACCGAACGAGTGAATGTTGAATTCCGCGCAGAGTTTCTGAATATCTTCAACCGCACGCTCTTTGGCTTCGATCAGGGCGGCGACCAGTACGGCTCAATCCTGCAAGGCAACAATATCGGCGCGGGCGTGGGCGGCTTTGGCCACATCACCAGCCAGAGCAACTTCCCGCGGGAAATTCAGTTTGGCTTGAAAATCAACTACTGATCTCCGTCAACAGAGAAGAGGATGAGGATAGCAAACACTCCCTCCTCCCCCTCATCCTCTCTCTCGCTTTGCCCCGGCGTAGCTCGTCGCCAGATTGAGAACTGAAGCGCCTCTCTCCACACACTCCCACCCAACTGCAAGCTAAGTTTCATCGCAGCGGATCAACTCCTCAGGATTCTTAAACAGGTCGATTCGATTGTGGAACATATGGGCGCGGCGATTTTGCGCGGACTTGATGCGGCTGCTTCAACTTTCCGGAGGAGACACTATGCGCCTTTGGCTCGTCATATGCATGAAAATGGCGGTGTCACCCTTGCAAAAGGAGAGCCTAGCTCATGGATTCCCGCTTTCGCGGGAATGACCGACATAGGTGATTTTCGAGAGAGACCTACTGGGGGGTCGTTGCAGCCCTCTCATAGATTTTCGTTTTCTCTCTCAATGAAAGCTCCTGAAATTCCTTCATCTCTCGGGCGCTCGATTCGCGGTCACCTTGCTCGCGGTAGACCTGTGCCAGCAGAAAGTGCGCTTGCGGATCAGAAGAATCTGCGGCGGCAGCGGCGAGGAGTTCAGTTTTGGCCTTCGTCAGATCTTTTAAAGCGAGATAACATTCACCCAGAAGGAAATGCGGGCGCGCCAAGCCTGGCCGCGCGTCTGAAGCGATGCGCAGATAGTTGAGCGCCTCAGCATAGCGTCGCCGACCGACGGCAAATTCCCCCAGATAAAGATTGACGTCAGGATCATTCGGGTCTTCGCGGCGGGCCTCCAGAAATTCTTGCTGAGCGGCATCGATCTGTTTCAGGTTGCGGAGAGCGCTTCCCAGCGCATAATGAATGCCAGGAGCGTCCGGGCGCTTGGACAGAGCGGCGCGGTATTCCTTGAGGGATTCTTCATAGCGTCCGTTATTGGCATAGATCTCGCCCATTAGCGCATGAATCTGGAAAGAATCCGGATTAAGGTTCATAAGCTGCTGCGTGGTCTGAATCGAGGCGTTCATATAGAGGCGTGCAAGCTGGTAGAGCGCGTCGATGTCGTTGGGATTCTGGGCTAAGGATTGATGGAATTGAGCGGCTGCGTCGTCGATCCGGCCCAACGACCGAAGGGCGACGGCATCATAGTAGCGGCAACGCGGGTGTGGGTGAGGCGTCGCGAGTTCGCGCTGAAAGCTCTCAATAGCCTCTTGGAACTGGTTGAATCCAAGATAAGAGACGCCCAGATAAAAATTAACTTCCGGATACTGTGGCGAACCGGAAAGAATCTGCTGGAAATGTCGGATGGAGTCGTTGAACTTGAGTTCGGTTTGTTCGAGGATGCCCAGTCGCTTGAGGACTTCGGGATTATCAGGCGCAATCCGCAAGCCCTGCTCGTAAACGCGCTCTGCGCCGGCGTAGTCTCCTGCCTTCTCGTAAATGCGCGCCCGCTCTAGAAGCGCCTTCAGGTCAACCGGCATGGCACGGAAATGAACAGGCGCAGCCATGAGAACCGCCCCGAGGATCAAGGAAATCCGCACAATACTTGATTGAGGGCACAATGCATGAATCATAGTTGGCTTCTTTTGAAGGATTGCTCCGATCCTTATTTCTGAACTGCCGCCTCGCTTTGTTTCTGAGAGTTTTCTTGCAAAAGCGCCTTATCCATTTCCTGGCCTTCCTTGGTCAGTTTCTGGAAAATACGGAGTTCCGCCTGGCTGCTATCCTTATCACCGAGCCGCGCGTAGAGCTCGGAAAGCTGGTAGTGAACTTCCTTGTAATTGGGGTCTTGTTCCAGGGCTTTCTTGAAGGTCTCGAGAGCGCCCTGAAGATTGCCGGCGCCCGCGTAGCATTTTCCGAGAAGAAAGTAGGCTTGAGTCAGCCCGGGATAAACAGAAATGGCAAGCCGGAGGTGGGGCACGGCCTCTTGAAATTCCTTGCGGCTGGTCAGAATGTCTCCCAAGTAATAGTTTGCAAGAGGTTGTTGAGGGTCTTCAACCAAGGCTGCCTGGAGTTCTCGCTGCGCGTCTTCATAGTCTTTTTCCAACCAGTAAACCTGCCCCAAGGCAAAATGCATTCCCGGGAAATCGGGATTCTTCCTCAAGACTTCTTTGAATTCCAGGATGGCTTCCTGATGCCGCTGTGCGTCGGCGAGGATTTCGCCCTGCAGGGCATGAGTCCACACCGAATCGGGGCTTACTCTCGCAAGCTGCTGCCCCATTTGCTTCGCAGCGCTCTTGTAATATAGGGCCAGTTGGTAAAGCAGCGCCGGGTCCTGGGGGTGGTCAGCCCGCAAACGTTCCAGTTGCTCGATGGCCTCCGCCCTCCGGTCTAACGCATTCAGGGCGAGAGCAAGGTAATAGCGCGCCTGCCGGTTTGTTGGATCTCCCACCAACTCTTGCTTTTCAGCGTCCACGGCCTTATCGAACTCGTTTTCAGAATAGTAGGAAATCCCCAGGAGCAGGTTGACGCCTGGATAATGTGGCGCTCGCTCGAGAATCTCCTGAAAAACTTCAATGGATTCCGCGTACTTAAGCTGCTTTTGACAAACAACTCCCAGGGCCTTCAGGATATCCGGGTTTTCAGGTGAAGCAATCAAAGCCTGCCGATAAACTTTCTCAGCGCCCGCATAATCCTTGCTCCTCTGCAATCTGTCTGCCTGCGATAGCAAACCCCCCAGACTCGGCGAAGTGGTTTGAGCACAAATCGGGCCTGGCGTTAAAACCGTCACGGCGCATGTGCTGAATAATGTGAAAAAGCCGAAGACTACTGAAGCAGCAACACGGCCCCGCCCGCGGCCTGAGGTTTGGGTTGGTTCAGCGGGCGAGGCCAGCGCATAGGTGTGTGGGGCGCCCTTTGTAGGGCAATCGACAGATGAAAGCCAACGCGAGTTTACGAGCAGCAGTATCCGCTTCATTCTTATCCATGGCCTTTCGTCAATTACTGCTTTTGGGACCGACCTCCATGCTTTCGACGGATTTGCGCTCCTGCTTGGCCTTCTTTTCTCTCTCCTGCGCGTACAGTTTCCTGAAAATCTCCATATGGTATTGCTCTTTATCCGGCTGCTTGAGCCGCGCATATACTTGAGCGAGTTGGTAGTGCGTTGACTTATCGTTGGGATCCAACTCAGCCGCTCTGAGCAAAACTTGAAGCGCGTCTTCGAGCATTTCTTCGGTTACGTAGCATTTGCCCAACTCGTAATAGGCCGCCGCTATGGGAGGATTGGACGTCACAGCAATTTTCAGCAACGGGATCGCTTCTTTGGCCCTCTGGCTTTTAAGCAGAATGTCCCCGAGATAGTAATTCGCCAGAGGATGGTTAGGATCTTCCTGCAAGGCGAGGCGGAGTTCCTTTTCCGCGCCCGGGTAGTCAACATTCTTCCACAAGCTTTCACCCAAGGCGAAATGGAGGCCGGGGAAATTCGGATCCTGTTTCAAAGCGGCCCTGTAGTTTGCAATCGCTTCAGGATATTTGCGCTCGTCCGCATAGCCTTCAGCTTTCAGGACGTGCATGTAAATGGAATCCGGGGCCAGATTCCCGAGCCGGTCAATGGTTTGAATGGCGCCGTTTTTGTAGAATCGTATCAGTTGATAGAGGACCTCGTCGTCATTGGGGTTTTCCTGAAGCAGGATTTCGTATTGCCGTAATGCATCGGCATTGCGATTCAGAGATCGATAAGCCTGGGCCAGGTAGTATCGAGCGCGACGATGCTTGGGGTTGGCCTGTAGTTCCCTATTAAAAGCGTCTACGGCTTTCTCGTACTGATTCAGGCCGAAGTAGGAGAGTCCTTCGTAAAAGTTGACGTCGGGGTATTGAGGGGCCTGACGCAGCACTTTCT
>DATGKJ010000369.1:0-9045 GCA_035294685.1 Terriglobia bacterium
ATTCCGATCATCTGTTTGAGCGAAGCGATTAATCGCTTGCTGGAAAAATCGGTTGTCGCAAGAAGCACTTCGTATCCGCGCGCCAAAGCTTCCTGCTGGATGACGTGGGCCAGTTCCCCGAAAAACGGATTGGCAATGTCAGAGACCACCAGACCCAGCAGGCGCGTCCGGCCGCGAGCCAGGTTGCTGGCATAGAGGTTCGGCTGATAGTGAAGCTGTTTGATCGCCGCCAGAACCCGCTTCCGAGTTTTTGCCTCCACAACATCCTGGTTGTTCACCACCGCCGAAACAGTCGCTGTGGAAACCTTCGCCAGCTTCGCCACCTGATAAATATTTGCCACGCTCTTGCGATGTCCTCTCAGCGAATCCGAACCTGTGCTTGCAGGTCGAAAAACTGATCAGCGCTTCACCCAGCTTGCCGAAAAAATGGTTATTTTCTTAAAGCGCTTCGGAACTTTAAGGCACTAAACTTAGGACAAGTTGCGGAGGCGTGTCAAGCTTGTGTTGCGATTTCTTCTTAATTGGATGCCTCTTGACAAGAGTTAGCGCTCCGTAGGACACTACCCAATCTGGAATCTAAGCGCTTAGAAAATTATTGATGCGGGCGTGATATTGTGATGACGGCGCAAAGATATCGAACTGCATGGCGCGCCCTCGCGCTCTTCTTTCTTTTGGCCGGGACTCTCTTATGGGTCTCAACCTATTTGTCTGCGCAAAGCTCCCCGCCGGCAACGTTTAACCTCGCCGTCTTTACAGGTTCTAAAGCTCCGACTTCCATCGTGAAGCTTCTTACGGAGCGTCGCTTTGCAGAAGCTCAAGAAGAAGCCAGGGAGCTCGCAGCAAAGACCCCTCAGGATGCGTCGATGGCGAACTTGGAGGGTGTGACTTTTCTTCTGGTAGGAAATCTTACGAAGGCCGAGGCGTTTTTCCATCAATCTCTGCGGCTGAATCCGCAATTTCTGTTGGCCTATCGCAATCTGGGCATAACCTTCTGGCATGAGCACAAGATGGCGGATGCGCAGCAGGCTTTTACGGAGGCGCTCCGCCTGGACTCGGCAGACCCTGTCGCAAATCTCTACGAAGGGCAGATTGCTTTTGCCCGCCACGACTGCGCGGCAGCGGCGCAATCTTTTAATCAAAGCGGAGAAACGCTTCTCTCCCTGCCGGTTGCGGTGTTCATGGATGCGGTTTGCCATTTCCAATTGGGTCAGCCGCAGAAGGCAGCGTTGCTGCTGGGGAAGATGGGCAAGAATCCAGCCATTCCGTATGCGCCGGTGTTTCGTTTCGCGCTTGAAGCCGGCAAGCAGCGGAGCTTTCCGGTGGCGCTGGCGGCTTTGAAGCTGCTGCCGGACGATTATCCCGATCCGTACACTCACGGTTACGATGAAGCGCTGGCAGCCTATGAAAGCGGAGACGACACGGCCTCCGTCGCTATGATCCGCAGGATGCTTTCGCGCGGATTGGGGAATGCAGAGCTTTACAACCTGCTGGGAAACGCGCTTGAGGATCAGGGCATTGCTCACAAACAACCCAACGTGATCAAGCAGGCGTATGAGGCTTATCGCAAGGGGATTTACACGGATCCTCACAATCTCGCCAATTTCATTGACATTGGCAGGCTGGCGTTGAAGCTGGGCAATTACGATTTGGGTGAAGAGTTGCTCACTCAGGGGTTGGCGCAAAACCCTCAGGCATACCAACTGATGCTTGAGCGAGGCATCGCATATGCCTTCAGCAGCCACACACGAGAGGCTGCGGTGGATTTTGCGAATGCGCGCAGGCTCGCCCCTGATGATCCCATGCCCTATATGGCATCGGGAATCCTGGCGATTCAGGAAGGTCACAACGCTCAGGCGGCCGCGGCACTTCAGGAGGGCATCGATCGCGCTCACCCCGCCAATGCGTGGCTTTATTATCTGCTGGCGAGGGCACTCTATAAGCAAGGGCATCAGACGCCAGAGACGGAAACTCGCATCCGCGCCGCGCTTCAGGAGGCGATCCAACTGAATCCGAGCTTCGCCGAGGCTTACGGCCTTGCGGGGCACGTGTGGCTCAAATCCGGGCAGCCGGAGCAAGCGGTGAAATTTCTTCAGGCTGCTCACCGGCTCGATCCTCAGAATTCGCACTATGTGTATGAACTGGCGGTGGCCCAGCGGATGCAAGGCGACTCCGAGGACGCAGCCAGGGATTTTCAGAAATTTCGTGATCTCGAAGCCGTCAATAATCCAGCGCGGATCAAGAAGTACTTCATCAAAATATTCGTCGATCAACCCTCAGCGGCAGGCTTTCAAGCCATGAACGACAGGAGGTAAAGGAGGTTGTTTTTCATGAAAAATCATCGAGACTCGGTCAAGTTCAGTTTGCGTTTTAGCCTGGGGTTGCTCATGCTGGCGCTTTTTGGTTTGCTCATTTCCGTTGCGCCAGCCCACGCGCAGGCGACCGCCGGAGCGACGCTTTCCGGGGTCATTACCGATCCAAGCGGCGCAGCGGTTGCGAATGCGAAGGTTTCCGCGACCAATGTGGCGACCGGCGTTACGATCTCCACAAAAACCAACAGTCGCGGCTTCTATTCCTTTCCGTCACTGCTGCCTGGCAATTACACCGTCACCATCTCCGCGCAGGGATTTCGGACGGTGGTGCACGAAAACGTTATTCTGCACGCCGAGATTACGCAACAGCTTTCCGTGACGTTGCAGGTGGGCGCTGTCGCCCAAACGGTTACCGTGCGCGCGACTCCTCCGGCGCTGGCCTTGGAGCAGGGCAGTCTGGAGCAGACCATTCCGACGAATGCGCTCACTTCCTTGCCGATCATGGGCCAGGCGATCTACTCGCTGGTGACTATCGCTCCGGGCGTGACCGGAACCGGAACGCTTCAGAGCAGCCCGAACACTGGCGTGGATGTCTTCAGCAACAATGTGAACCCTTCGGTGAATGCCGGCGGCCGCAGCACCGAGTCCAATCTCTTCAGCTTGAATGGAAACAACATTACGGCGACGCCTGTGGGTGGTTTCGCCGAGGCCATGCCTTTGCCGGATTCAGTTTCGGAAATGAAAATTTCAACGAATAACTATGACGCCCAGTATGGCGGAAACGCCGGCATGGTGGTGAACGTCACGACCAAGAGCGGGACGAACCAGGTGCATGGGAACCTTTTTGAGTACCATACCGACAGCGGAATATCATCGCGCAACGTTTTCCAGAACACTCCGGGGTCATTCATTCCATTTCGCCGCAATGAATTTGGCGGCACGGTGGGCGGGCCGATTCTCAAGAACCGGCTTTTCGCCTTCGGTTCGCTGGATGAGCTTCGCTCTTCCGGGGCTTCTTCCTCGGTCGATACTTTTGAGACGCCTCAGTTTGCAAATTTTGTTGAGACGAAGTTTCCCAATTCCATCGCGTCCAAAATCCTTTCGCAATTTGGGCCGCAGCCCCGCATCAGCTCGTCCCTCTCCAACATCGAGACGCTGGCTCAATACTACAATTCCACGCCGGGATTCTTTTTCCCAACGCTCCAGTCGGCGGAACAGTTGGGCTTTACTCCCGATATGCCGATCATCGGCACCGGGGTTTTCACGCCCACAGGCGCGCGGAATGGAAGGCAATGGACCGCGCGGGTGGATGGCTATTTCAACCAGCAGAAAGACCATGCGTTCTATTACGTGAATCGAACCACGTCCACCTCTCCCATTGAAGATCCTCGACCAGGCTTTAACGGGACATCCGATAGCAACGGTCTGACGATGAACCTGAACGAAGTTCATACTTTCAGCGGCAGCACAATTAACGAATTCAGCGCCGCTTATGTTCGCCCCTATGGGCTGACCACAAATCCGCCCTCCGCGCTGGCCATTCCCGGCATCGGCGTAACGGGCGTTTACGGGTGGGGTGGAAATGGAGGGTTTGAGTTCTCGCCTGGGGATTTTGTTCAGAATACGTATGAGTGGAACGACATGGTGACGATGATCAAAGGCGCGCACACGCTGAAGATGGGCGGCGGCTTCCGGCGCTGGGAGGACAATGCCAACTTTACCGGCATCTACCAGCGCGGCGACTACAACTTCAACAATCTGATCGATTTCTCGCAGGATATGCCGGTCTCTTCCACTTTCCAGGCCGTTGATCCGCGCACGGGAAAGCCCACCAGCCAAGTGCGCGGCTATCGCGGCACGGAAAGCGACCTGTTTCTGAGCGATACCTGGAAGACCACGCCCAATCTCACCTTGAATCTCGGGCTGCGATGGGAATACTTCGGGAATCCCTCCGAAGCGCACTATCAGCAGACCAATTTTCTTTTTGGTTCCGGCTCAACCTTCCAGGAGCGGCTGGCCAATGGCAGCGCAGCAGTGGTTCCTTATCTCTATAGTTCGAGCCGCTGGAATAACTTTGCTCCTCGATTTGGTTTTGCCTGGAATCCGCATTTTGCAAAACGATTCGTTCTCCGCGGCGGCTTCGGCTTGTTCTATGACCGGCCGGAGAATCAGATTTACACCGATAACCGAACCAATCCTCCGCTTTTTGCGGTTCCCACTTTTGGCATCCCGACAGGCACGCCGGTTGCCTATGGGCTTTGCACGCCGACCTCAACGTTCAATCTGAACTGCCCGGTGAATCCGGTCCTTAATCAAGTCAAGTTGAACAGCGTCAATGGTCTGGTGGCCCCGATTAACGGTGTTGAAACTCTGGTCCCTGTCACTCTCTATGGCACCACCCGCCAATTCCCGACGGCTTATAGCGAAAACTGGAACCTGGGAGTTCAGTATGCGATCACCAACACCTTGATTGCTGAAGCGGATTATATTGGCGATGTGGGCAGGCGGTTTTATTTAAGCACGGACTTCAATCGTGTGGATGGCGACAACGTCGGCGGGTTGCTCCATCGGCCCAATCCCAACTTTGCGGATATCGAGCTGGCCATGCCCATCGCAAACGCCAACTACAACGGCCTCTCCGTGGGCGTTCGCCAGACGGCTGGTCACGGTTTCACTTTTGCCACCATGTTTACGTGGTCAAAATCATTTGACTTATGTTCGGCGCTTTCTGAGGGCGCTTGCGCAATTCCTGACATCAGCAATATTCGCGGAAATTACGGCCTTTCGGATTTTAATGCCGCCCGTCACTTCTCCGCTTATGTCACGTGGAACCCTCCAACTCACTTCCAGGAAAGCAGTCTGGTGGGTCATCTGTTGAACCATTGGCAACTGAACGGAGTGGTCACGCTGCAATCGGGGCTTCCGTTTTCGGTGGTCTGCACAGCTGGATTTCCCACCTGCGACTACAACCTGGATGGATACAACTATGACCGTCCCAGCATTCAGGGGCCGGTGAAGATTGTGGGCAATGGCTCCCCTTCAACTTCGCAATATATCAGCGGCATCTTTTCTCCCGGCAATGGCGAATTCGGCACGCAGTTCTTTGCGCCAACTCCGGGGCAGGAAGGCAACCTTGGTCGCAATACGTTCACTGGGCCGGGCGTAGCCGACGTGGACTTCGGCATCAACCGCAGCTTTGTGATTCACGAGCCTTACAGGCTGGAAATCGGCGGTCAGTTCTTCAATCTGTTCAACCGGGTGAATCTGGGTCAGGTTGACGGAAGCATGACCGATGCGACATTCGGCCAATCGACAGGGGTAGCGGGCAATCCGCGTACGATTCAACTTGTAGCCAAGTTTTTCTTTTAAAACAAACGACGAGGCGCATTTTAATATCTTTCTCCCTCTTTCCTCTCCCGTCCCCCCTCCCCGGGAGGGGAAGCTGTGGGGGCTTGCGCGTGGCAAGTCCCCACAATCTTTTGCTTTCTCATTGCAAACAAGCTGCCGATACTGGACAGATTGAAGCAGGTCCATCATGATTCAGGGCGTTTCGAGATACATCACGCGGCGCGCGTTCGGAAAACTCCTGGTGGCATTGAGTCCCGGAGTGGAGAAGTTATGGGGTGGATCGCTCTTTTCAGGGGCGCAGGCAGTTCGGCCACGCAGAGAAACAGCCACTGAACAAACCGATCGATCTTCCGCTGTTCCCTCCGGACCTTACACGCCTTTCGGGTATCTCGATAATCCGTATCATTACTGGGCGCTTCATCGCAGCGGTGTGTTGCGTTCGGTTCCGCCCGTCGGGATGGGCCTTTATTATCCGGCTGGACCGGGCGGCTATTTTGATTATGGACGCAATTCCATCTATCGCATTTTTCTCCGCCTGGGTTTCAAATTGAACGGTCGAATCTACTTTGAAGGAGAAGATTTTCGAGATGCTGGAATTGGACTGATTTCCCCATATCATTCCAAAAACATACTGTCCTTTCAATTCAGCGCCAAGCCTTTCACCGCCACTGCAAGTTTTTATCAGGTTGATGAAAATTCGCTGGCTTGCCAGGTGAGTCTCAGAAACCTTGCCCAGATGGACCAGGAAGCCGGAGTTTATGCGGTCGAGCGGCTCGAACTTGGCGCGGCGGAATGGTGGGGACGCGATGGCATCGCGGGTTCTTATGACCACGATCGCGATCAGGCGACGCTGCGATCATTTGCCGCCGGGCCCGTCTTCGGACTTCACGCTCCGATGAGCAGCGCGACCCATTTCGTTTCAGAAAGCAACTCAGCGCTGAGGACGTGGATGGAAGGGCAAGCGCCGTCCAGCGATGCGAATTTCTGCTACTTTCCGCAGAGCATGAACGCCGGCCTGGGTTGGGATCTTGGAGTGCCGGCGCAAAAGACTTCCGTGCTGACTCTTATCCTGAGTCGCGGCGAAGACCGGCAGGCGGTGAATCAGACGCTTCGTTCGGCGGGATCCCAGGTTGCCATTGTGTTGAATGAAAAACGCCGAGAAGATGATCGTTTCTGGAGCCGAGCGCCGCAGCTTGAAGGAGATTTCCCGGCGCATTGGAAACATTCCTGGGTCTATGATTTTGAGACCTTGCGGATGATGGTCCGTCATCCCAAGGGCGTCTATAAGCACGCGTGGGACGCAATGCAGATTCAGGCGCCGCGCAACGTGCTGGCGGAAACGTCCATTGACATGTGGACGCTGGCCTATGCGGATGACTCCACCGCCAAGTCGGTGTTGTTGGGACAATTTGAAGACGCGCTTGATGCGAACGTTCCGTGCATGCGGGAAGACGGAACCATGAACATGGTGGCGGTGGATGGGAGCGCCTGCGGGACGGCCCTGCAATGGTGCTATCCCTTCTACTGCCTGCAATCAGTGTTTTTGCGGACTTTCGACCGTGAATGGCTGGCCAGCCTTTATCCCTATCTTGCGGAATATCTTGAATGGACGCTGAAGAATCGCCGGGATGCGGAAGGCTTCATTGTGGGAAAATGCAGTTGGGAAACCGGCATGGATAGTTCCCAGCGGTTTCTGATCAACCAGCCGACCGGCGGGGAGCTGATCAATTTTATTCGCGTTGCCGAGTTGCAGGCGGCCATGTCTCAGGCGGCGCGCTCGATGAAGCAGTATGCGAGCCTGCTAAGGAAGTCCGGAGATATCAGGCATTGGGATCGCCTGGCCACGGCGTACGCTCAGAAGACGCAACAGCTCTGGTATGAGGGATGGTTTTATGATGTGGATGCGCGAACAGGGCGTCCCATCATCATTCCGGGCCATCGTGAAATCACTCAGGTCGGCCCCATCATGTGCGGAGTTGCAACGGCTGATCAGATTCGGCAGATGATTCCTGGAATGCGCGCGTACGAACATCACCAGGAGTTCTGGCTGGAATGGCCTTCTCATGTGCTGCCCTATGCCGAATCCTTGTGGCGGGCCGGCGAGCGTCCGTTCCTCTCGAACATTCTCTATCAGATCATCGAGCGCGTGTATCAATCGATGGACAGGCGCCAGATTGAGCCGGAAAAGAAACTGGGCTGGCCGGGTGTCAGTTGCGAAATGTGGGGATTGAACGGAGCGCGTGGCGGCGAGGGTTACGGCTGGGGAGCCACGCTCCCTGCCCATATTGTTCGTAGCATTTTCGGGTTCCGCGAGGGTGATAAGACCGAAGCGCGTCAGTTCGCGCTGGGTCCGAATCTGCCGGATGCTCTCCTCGAAAAGGGAAAGGTCTTCAGCCTGCGCAACGTCCATTACCGCGGTCAAACTTTCGATCTTCACTATGAGAAATCATCTGGCGATCATCTCTCCGTAGAGATCGCTTTCCCCAAGGACGAAGTTCAGAAAATTCGTGTGAAGAATGAAGGTGGAACATCCTTGCCCGTTTCGTCTACTGCGCGCGGCTGGCGCTTTCAAGCGCGAAATCACGCGCTGTATCAGATTGAAATCTGACGCGAATTCCGCAGCTCGGAGAAGTGAAGAAGATGTGAATAAATTAGGGGAGGCTGTCATCCTGAGCGATGGCGAAGGATCCCTGTATTTTGTTTTCAGCCAAATATCGGGATGCTTCACTGCGTTCAGCATGACGTATTCGATATTTCCACATTGTCGAAGCGTCTTCTATCTTCCTTTTATTTTTCCGATCGGATCATCCCTCACGTTCACCCCCTCGAAGTTCATGGAATCTGTTAGGCTGATCGATGGATCAATAAACATGGGCGTTGTATTTTTGCGGGTCGTCGCCCATGGGATCGATTGCGATGTCTGACCATGAACGATCAACGGATAAAGGCCGGGCTGAAAGTGTTTTGAGTAGTTGCAAGGAGAACCTTATGAGATACGTGTGCATCCATGGTCATTTCTATCAACCTCCCCGTGAAAACCCGTCCCTCGAATCGATTGAGCTTCAGGATTCAGCCTATCCGTACCACGATTGGAACGAGAGGATCACCGCTGAGTGTTACGGTCCCAATGCGTCGTCGCGCATTCTCGACGGCGAGAACCGGATTGTCAACATTGTGAACAATTACGCCCGGATCAGCTTTAACTTCGGGCCGACTCTCCTGTCCTGGATGGAGGACAAAGCTCCGAAGGTCTACCAGGCGATTCTGGATGCCGACCGAATCAGTCGCGAAACGTTTTCCGGACACGGCTCCGCGCTGTCCCAATGCTACAACCACATGATCATGCCTCTTGCGAATAGCGCAGATAAATATACCCAAGTCGTGTGGG
>DATGKJ010000370.1:0-5247 GCA_035294685.1 Terriglobia bacterium
AGGAGGCGCTATGCCATTCACCCTTCCCCCGTTGCCCTATGCAGCGAACGCACTTGAACCCTATGTCGACGAACGCACGATGCAGATTCACCACGACGGCCACCATGGCGCCTATGTGAATAATCTTAATAAGGCGCTGGAATCCGCTCCGCAACTGGCCGGCAAGACGGTTGAAGAATTGCTGGCCAACAATTGCGCTATCGTTCCGGATAACATCAAGACCGCGGTCCGAAACAATGGCGGAGGCCACGCGAATCACTCCATGTTCTGGCAAATCATGGCTCCGAAGGCCGGCGGCCAGCCCGGCGGGAAACTGGCGGACGCCCTTAAAAGCGCGTTCGGAAGCTTCGATCAATTCAAAGAGAAATTTAACGCGGCGGCCACAGGGCGTTTCGGCTCAGGCTGGGCCTGGCTGGTGAAAGATTCCTCCGGCAAGCTCGAAATCATCTCGACCGCTAACCAGGATAGCCCGCTGATGGAAGGCAAATTCCCAGTGATGGGATTGGACGTTTGGGAGCACGCCTACTATCTGAAGTATCAGAACAAGCGCGGCGACTATATCAACGCCTGGTGGAACGTGGTGAATTGGCCTGAGATTGAGAAGCGCTTCACTTCAGGCAAATAAGTCGTAAGGTTTCGGGTGTGTCATTTTCAGCAACTCTTAAGCTACGCGCACATCCCTACTCCAGGGGATGTGCGCGTGTTTCCCCTGATTCTGACTCGCGCCTGTAAAAGAACCAAGTTCCGACAGACGCCTTCATCGCGCGAAAATTGCGCTTGGCCGGCGCTCTTGTTTTGGCAACTCGCCAGATTATTCCCCGCACCACCCATCATCAGGAAATCCGGAAGCTGGCAGGCGTGGAGGGACTCGAACCCCCGACCCTCGGATTAGAAATCCGATGCTCTATCCGGCTGAGCTACACGCCCTCGATCTATTGGCATCATAAAAGCCCGCTTCATTGCAGTCAATCCGCAGCCTGAGATTCATTCAGTTGCTGCGTGGCAGACGCGAAGGGCAGTACAGCATTCGCATTAGGGATCAGTGGCGCGGTTGCAAACGCTTCTCAACGCGCACCACCGCCGCCGCAGAGCTGCTTGCTCTGCGGCAGCGGCGCACCGGCGGGGAAAAGAACTCAGAAATAAAACTTCAGCGCGAACTGGATGTTGCGTTCGTACTGTGAGCTCAGAAGCTCACCGAACTGAGCGCTGGTCACGCTTCGGTTGGGAGCGTTGAAGATCGGAGTATTGGTGAAGTTGATGAATTCGCTGCGAAACTCAAAGCGCTTGGATTCAGAAATCGGAAAGTCTTTCTCGATTCCAAAATCCCAGTCCCGCAGCCCCGGCCCGCGCACGGTGCCGTTGGCGCAACTCCCGAACGTTCCGATAGACGCCACAGAAAAGGGCGACGTGCTGAACCAGGTGGTCCCTAGGCCAGCCCCCTGCGGATAGGCGTTAGGACCAATGCAGTTTGCCTTCCCTCCCCGGCCGTGGGTTTGAGAATTGTCGGGCCCGGTGATCGTAAGCGGGAAGCCGGTGTGGTCGCTGACGATCCCGCTAATCTGCCAGTCGCCGAAAACCGCCCTGGCGACGGGATTGGCATGGCTGCCAAAGCGTTTTCCGGAGCCGTAGGGCAATTGATAGACATAAGAGAAAACAAGGTTATGGGTGGTGTCAAAGTATGCCGGGCCCCATTCCGCTGTTGAATTATAGAGGTTCTGCCAGTAGGCGGAATTGTTTGCCGCCTGGCCGCCCTCGCCATAGTAGCCGATGGAATTGGTCATGGCCTTGGAGTAAGCGTAAGAAAACTGGAATTCCAGTCCCCGAGTCAGGCGCTTGGTCAGGCTGACCTGCAAGGCGTCATAGGCCTGATCACCATTCGATTCCGTGCCCGAAATCTGGCCGATGGTGTTGTATAACGGCATATCCCCCGACAAGTAAGGGCTGCCGCAGGTTGGCACCGGGACCTTAGGGTTCTGGATAATGGCATTGGCTGCCGTGCAACCGGCTTCGCCCACGAGCCGCCTCTGGAAATAAGGCATGGGAACCATCAGGTGTGTTCCATGCTGGCCGACGTAGGCGACGGAAAGCAGCAACAGGCTGGGAAACTGGTGCTCAATGCTCAGGTTCCACTGCTGCACCTGGTCCGGCCGCACGTTCGGATCCCAAAGCCGGATGTTGGTTCCGGCGTACGGATTGCTGGGGACTGAAAGCAGCGAGAGACCCTGGTCGGTGATTGAGCTGGGGAAGAAGGGGAAAGAACCGGTGCTATTGTCCTGCTCAAATTCCGATTGGAAAGGCGGATTCAGCGGCAGGCGAAGATTCGTGCCCGTGCCTTCGAGGAATGACGAAATAGTATAGGCGCCGCGCAGCACGGTTGTCTTGCCCAGGAAGCCGGGCGTGTAAGCGAACCCAATGCGAGGCTGCCAGTCGCGCCAGTAAGCGTTGTAAACAGCTTTGGAATTTGTCACCACGCAGTTGGCGCTTCCCAGCAGTTCCGGACAGGGCCCCATCAGCGCTCCGCTCGCAAATTCCTCCACGCCGGTGAAAGGCGCGAAGTTCGCCTCGCGGCTGAAAACCTCACCCCACGGCGAATTATAATTCCAGCGCACCCCGAGGTTGAGCGTCAGGCGCTCCGTGGCGCGCCAGTCATCCTGAATGTAGGGCGCGATGATGGTGCTCCGCTGGCCCCAGGTTCCGGCGGCAATGCCAAGCCCCACCGTGTTGGGAAGGCCCAACAGGAAATCGGCTTCCGGGAGGCCTGAGTGCGCCGCGGGGCTCGTGGGGTCAGGCCCGTCAGTGTATACGCCTGAGAAGCTCAGGAACCCGAATTTGCCGTTATTGCCCGCGTAGTAAGTGTTGATGTCCTCGCGCAACACCTGGAGTCCCAAATGGAACACATGACGGTTGTGGGTGACAATCAGATCGAATGTAGGTTCAAGCGTAGTGTCGGCGAACAGTTGTTCGCTGTCGGATGCGCCCAGGCTGCTGGCGAGACCATTGGTAAAATTAAGCCCCAGCAGTCCAGGCCCATGCACGTTGGCATCAGCAATGCCAAGCTGCTGTCCCAGATTGCCCACGCCCGTCACCACCCCGCCGCTGTGCAGAAGGATGCGGTTCACGCCCATTTTCGCGTCCATCACCACGCTGGGGGTGAAAGTGTGCGTCCAGTCAATGACGCCGCCGTGGAAAGGCGAGTTGTTGAAGCTCTGAGCGAACAGCTTGAAGGAATTGGTGGTTGGGTTCTGCTGGAAGCCCTGAGAGTAACTGCCCCAGAGGTGATTCTTATCGTTCACCATGTAATCGATCTTGATGTCTCCCTGATCGTTGTCGGTGTAAGTATGAGAAGTATTGAGCGCGTTATTGAGGAGGTTCGAATTGGCCGGATTGGGATAGAGCCCGGAAGCAAAAAGCTTCTGGGCCACTGGGTCGATCATGCTGGAGGGGATGATGTTGTTCGGGAATGGCTGCCGAACTGCCGCGGGATTCGCCGGCGGCGTGCACGGGCCGGAAAGCGAGGCACAGGGATTGTAAAGCGGTCGCGGCGTTGAAAGGCCGCTGCCGGCAGGCGGATTCAGGAGTTCAGAGAAGTCGCCCGCGCGCTCTGCCGGCGTCATGACGGTAAAGAAACTGGTTGCTGGCGGGCTATCGAGTCGCGCGCCCTGGTAATCCGTGAAGAAGAAGAGCTTGTCTTTCTTAATCGGTCCGCCAAAGGTGCCGCCAAAGGTATTCCAGCGCAGGCCGGGGGTGGGCAAGTGTTGCCAGTTGCGTGCCCAGTTGTTGGCGTTCAATGCGTCGTTGCGGAGAAACTCAAAAGCATCGCCGTGATACTGATCGGTTCCTGATTTTAAGGTGACGCTGATGACGCCGCCCTGAAACTGGCCGTATTGAGCGGGCGCATTGTTGGTGATCATGTCGAATTCTTGAATCGCGTCAACGCTCGGCTGATAGGAAGTGAGGTTGTCCGAGATCTGGTTGTTGTCAATGCCATTCAGCAGAAAGTTGTTGGCTTCCTTGCGGTTTCCATTGACATACGGCCTGCCGCCGCCCGTGGTGCGCTGGCCGTTCGTGAAAGAGCTTGGATTCGTGGCGGTCACGCCCGGCGTCAGCAAGGTAAGCTGGATGAAGTTGCGCGTGGCGAGAGGGAGATTCACGTTGAAATTGGAACTCGTGACGTAACCCAACTGCATCGTATCCGTTTGGAGCAGCGGAGGCGCGGAGGTGACGCTCACCGTCTGCGTCATCTCGCCGACCTTCAGTTGAAAATCAATCCTGGCGATCTGGTTCATCTGCAATTCAAACGCCGGATGGACGCTGGTCGTAAATCCTTTGGCTTCCACCTGCACCTTGTATTGGCCCACCGGCAGCCGAGGCAGATTATAGACCCCGGCGGCGTTTGTTTCGGTTGGCCACGTGGTGCCTCGTAATACGTCCGTTGCGGTCACTTTCGCCCCGGGGACCGCCGCCCCGGAAGGATCCGTTACGGTTCCGGTGATGCCTCCCGTAATTTCCTGCGCCATGAGGGGCGGCGCAGACAAAGCGGAAGCCGCCAAAATTGTGAAAGCGAGCAAGCACGACTGGAAACAATTCCAATGATTTTTCCTCATAAACAGCCCTCCCTTTCCTGGATCAACACTTGACGCCCGGCAACCCAAGGGGCTGCCGCTACCCTGACGCGCTATGACGCTCATTCTGGACTCATTGTATAGACAAGTCAAGCGGTCAATAACAAATGCCGAGATTCTTTGCGGAGTTTGCTGGGAGCAAATACGGGGATTCTTCGCTTCGCGGCGCTCCGCTCAGAATGACAGGCGGGGATGTATTAGAGCAGGCAGCACCGTAGGGGTGGACGGCGTCCGCCCCGAGGATATGGCATCCATGAGCGCTGAAGGGCGTGCGCCCCTACGCTTTGGAAAGAAAATCCCGAAAGACTTCTGCGCCGCGGTATTGAGCCCGATCTCCCAATTGCTCTTCCAGCCGCAGCAATCGGTTGTATTTGGCGAGGCGTTCCGATCGGGTTACGGAGCCGATCTTGATCTGGCCGGCGCCGGTAGCCACGGCTAAATCGGCCATTGAGTCATCCTCGGTCTCGCCCGATCTTGCGCTGATCACGGCGCGGTAGCCGCGCTTTCGCGCCAGTTCCACCACGGCCAGCGTCTCCGTCAGCGTGCCGACTTGATTCATTTTCACAAGAATCGCGTTGGCGACTTTTTCCTGGAACCCTCGCTTCAGGCGGGAAAGGTTTGTAAC
>DATGKJ010000371.1:0-4293 GCA_035294685.1 Terriglobia bacterium
CCCACGCAGATGCCAGTGACGCAGAATCCTTCTTCGCCGCTGGACCGCACCATGACCGCTACTCAGACCGCGCCGCAAGGCCCTGTTCCAACGCCTCAATCAGGCGTCCCGCCGGCTACGGTGGGCATGCCACCTCCTTCTCCCGAGGCCACCCAACCACAACCTCAACCCTCTTTCACCTCAACCGGCATCACCTGGATCAATTCACGTCCTCTGACCATGGAGCAGTTGCGCGGCAAAGTGGTGATGATTGATTTCTGGGAGTATACCTGCATCAACTGCATTCGCACCCTGGCGGATAATAAAAAGTGGTATGAGCGCTATCGGGGCGATGGATTCGTTTTGATCGGCGTTCATGACCCGGAATTTAACATTGCCTATTCGGTGAAGAATGTGCGCGAGGCGGTGAAGCGATTTGGAATTACTTACCCGGTGGTAGTGGATGATAAATTCATGATCTGGAATCTCTACCACAGCAACTCGTGGCCCAATCGTTTCCTGATCGACGCCAAAGGTTACGTGCGCTATCACCGCGTGGGCGAAGGCGGCGACGGCGCCTTTGAACATGCCATTCAAAAGCTGCTTCAGGAAGCTCATCCCGGACTTAAATTTCCCGCCAGCTACGATGTTCCTCCTGAGGAAAACGCTTTTTCGCCGGCCTGCGGCGTGACCACTCCGGAGATGTATGTCGGCGATTGGTTTGGCCGGGGCGTTCTGGAAAATCCGGAAGGGTATGAGGGCGGAAAGACCGTTGATTATAAGGCGCAGGATTCCGTTGAAGACGGTCATGTGGTTCTCGAAGGAAAGTGGAGAACCGAGAAGGACGGCATGACTTACCGCGGCAAGAAGGGCTCGCAAGACGCAGAACTCATAATGAAGTATCATGCGCGAGAACTTTATTCCGTTATGAATGTGGCTCATGGCCATCCCGAGCGCCTCTATATCACGCAGGATGGAAAAGACCTCACCCGCCAGAACAAGGGCGTGGACGTTCGCTTCGATTCTCAGGGCCACTCTTATCTTGAAGTCCGCGAGCCGCGCATGTATTACCTGGTCCAGAACCCTTCCTCTGGCAGCCACACCGTCATTCTGAAGCCTTCGGCGCCCGGGATTACGATCAATTCATTCACATTCGGCAATAATTGCCAGACCAATTTCCCGCATCTTTAATCGCTTCACTCAATCCCTGCCTTCAACACTGGAATGAATCCTTCGACCTGAAGTACGATACAGGATTCATGAACGGGAGCGCACAGGCCTGGGCAAGCCTTCGCGCTCACAATGCCAAAACTTGAGAGATCATTCATGTCATGGAAACATCGCTTCAGCTTTGGACTTCTGTTGGTGGCGCTCATCTTCGCATCAGCCATCGCTCGCGCCCAAACTCCAACGCCCAGGAAAGTCTTCATCATCTCCGACCTTGAAGGCGTGGATGGCATCTTCAATTTTGATCTTCAATGCATCCCTTTCAAAAGCCCACTTTATTCCGAATCGCGCAAGCTGCTGGCCGGTGAAGTAAACGCCGCTGTCGAGGGCCTGCTGGAAGGCGGAGCCACTCAGGTCGTGGTTTACGATAACCATTACGGAGGACACAACCTTTCCACGCTGGATATCAATCCCAAGGCTCTTCTTCTCTCCGGTTCGCCGGTTTCGCCCACGCTGGGTCTGGACTCTTCCTATCGCGCGATCCTTTTCATCGGGCTGCATTCCATGGCGGGAACCAAGGGCGGCATCCTGCCCCATTCCTTCAGTTGGGATATTCAAAACATCTGGGTTAACGGGAACAAGGTGGGCGAGATCGGATCGCGGGTGATGCTGGCCGGCCAGCTTGGCATCCCTGCCATCATGCTGGCCGGTGATGAGGCCGCTTGCAAAGAATTTCAGGCGCTGGTCCCCGAAGGCGAGTGTGCGCAGGTGAAGACAGGCGCGAGTCAAACCGGAGGTTATAGTCTTTCCCACGCCGCGGCCTGCGCGTTGATTCACGAGAAAGCCCGGCTCGCGATGGAACATTTATCGCAAATAAAGCCTTATCGAATCGCAGGTCCCGTTGAAGTGAAAGTGGAGTACACCTCGACTGCAACACCCCATTTCACCCCGCGCCCAGGCGTGCAGCAACTCGACGGTCGAACGTGGTTATTTCGCGGCGCGAACTTCATTGACGCCTGGCTGAAGTTCCGGTCGTTTTAGTGGGGCTCACTTGGCATCCCGCCAATTCTGGCCGACGCCAATCTCAACACGCAGCGGCACTCGCAGCGGATAGACGCCTTCCATTTCTGCCTCGATAAGAGACTTGGCCGCCTCCACCTCCGATTCCGGCGCTTCAAAGACCAACTCATCGTGCACGGTCAGAATGATGCGCGTCTTCATCTTCTCGCGCTGCAAGCGCGCATGGGCTTTGACCATGGCCAGTTTCATGAGGTCAGCGGCGCTGCCTTGCAGGGGAGTATTCATCGCCTCGCGCTCGGCCCGTCCCCGCGCGCTCTTGTCGTGACTGTGGATTTCCGGGATGGGGCGCAGACGGCCAAACATCGTCCGCACCTCTCCCGTCTCGCGCGCCTGCTCAATGCATCCGCGCGTGAATTCATCCACTTTCTTGTAGCGCTGGAAGTATTCATCAATATATCGCTGAGCCTCGGTTTTGCTCGTGCCGGTGCGTTGCGCCAGCCCAAAGGCGCTCAGCCCGTAGATCACGCCATAGTTAATCGCCTTGGCCAGCCTTCGATGCTCATGAGTCTGAAGCGCCGGGGGCACGCCAAAAATCTCCTGGGCTGTGCGGGAATGGATATCCTCGTTCTGGGCGAAGGCTTCGATTAAGAGCGGGTCTTCGGAGAGGTGCGCGAGCAGGCGCAACTCAATTTGCGAATAGTCCGCGGCGATCAGGTACGATCCCGGATCGGCCACGAAGGCCGAGCGGATGAGCAGGCCGAATTCATCGCCGATCGGAATGTTTTGCAGATTCGGATTGGAGGATGAAAGCCTGCCGGTGCGCGAGCCTGCCTGATTGAACGTGGAGTGCAGCCGCCGCGTTTCCGGATGAATGTAGCGCGGCAGAGCGTCCACGTAGGTCGATTTCAGTTTGGCCGCCGTGCGATACTCCAGGATTTTTCGTGGCAGTTCGTACTGCTCCGCCAGAGTTTCCAGCACCGCGGCCTCCGTGGAGTATTGGCCGCTCTTGCGAAGCTTTTTGCCCCCGGGCAGCTTGAGTTTGTCGAAAAGAATTTCGCCCAGTTGCTTGGGCGAATCAATATCAAAGGGTTGGCCGGCCAGATCGTAGATTTCCCGCGTCAGCTCCGTAAGGCTCTTTTCAAATTCCTTCGACATCTGCCCCAGAATGACCGGGTCAATGAGCACACCTGTGGTTTCAACGTCGGCAAGGACTTCCGCCAGGGGCAACTCAATTTCGTCATAAAGGCGCTTCAGCTCCCTCCGCTCGATCTCGGGCGCAAATGCCTCGGCAAGCTCAATTAAACTCGCGGCGGCATGAGCCTCGGATTCCCCAAGCTTCAGTCCTTTTCGTCGCAGCAAAACGCTGGCCAGGGAATGGGATGAAGCCAACGGATCGAGCAGGTAGGAGTAGAGCAGGGTATCGTCTGTGATTCCCGCGATCGGGATATTTTCTTTTTCAAGCAACAGCCGAAGAAGCTTTGAATTATGAGCGATCTTCCTCCGGCCTCCATCCGTCAGGGCGGGCGCGGCAACGGCTAGCAACTTCTGGCGAAACGAGTTCGCGCTGAGCGGAACTGCTACAGCGCGGGAATCCGTCGCCAATCCCAGGGCTGTGAGCGACGCTGAAAATCCCTCTTCTCCCTCAATGTCAATGGCGACTGCGAGAGGGGTTGAGGAGTCAAGAGCTTGAAGCCAGCGCTCGACCGCGCGGGGGTCGGTCAGCTCTTCGGCGCTTGGAGGAGCGGAGACCTCGATGGTTCCTCCCCCTTCCTCCAGAAAATCCCTCAAGAGACTGGCAAAGCCCAGTTCCTGGCAAAGCGGTATGATTTCTGCAAGATTCAGACGGCCAAGCCGAAGTTGTTCCAGGCGGACGTCGAGAGGCACATCGGTCCGGATGGTTGCGAGGTCCCGGCTCAGGAACGCTTCGTTGCGAAAGTCGCGCAGAGCATCCCGATAACTCTGCTTGGAGGCCTCTTGCCAGCGATCAAGCGCTGCCTGCAAACTCCCGAATTGGCGAAGAAGCTCGGTGGCGCCCTTGGGCCCGATATAGGTCCGCTTCTTGCCGCCGGCTTCAGCCGGGGGTTCGTGACCGGGCAGAGGCCGCGCGCCGGGGATGTTGTCACTCGG
>DATGKJ010000372.1:0-3543 GCA_035294685.1 Terriglobia bacterium
GGCCTCCGGTGCAGCCTAGCGCAATCGTCAGATAGCTTTTCCCTTCCCGCAGATAATGGGGCAGCAGGTAAAGGAGCATTTCCGTAAGCCGGTTCAGGAACTCCCGGGTCTGAGGGTAACGCTCCATATAACGCTGAACCTCGCGATCCTTTCCTGTCTTTTCCTTCAAGCTGGCCACGTAGTTGGGGTTGGGAAGAAACCTGACGTCAAAAACCAGATCGGCGTCGGTGGGGATTCCGAATCGAAACCCGAATGAGATCACGGAAACCAGCATTGCCTTTCGAGACTCAATGCCCGCAAAACGTTGCTGCACGAAGTCTCGCAGTTCGTGAGCGGTCATTCGCGTAGTCGAAATCACCACGTCCGCAAGCTGGCGCATGGGCTTCAACAGCATGCGCTCCAATCGAATGCCCTCGCGCACCGGCAGATGGCGGCCCAGCGGGTGCGGCCGGCGGGTTTCTTCAAAGCGCCGCATCAGCACTTCATCGGACGCTTCCAGAAATACAAGGGTCGGCTTGGGCTTTTCCTGCGCGAGCCTCTGATAAATCGCGGGCAACTGGCTCAGAGCTTCGCCCTCCCGGATATCCACCACCACCGCCGCGCGATCGATCCGGCTGCCCGGCTGGCGGCAAAGCTCCGCAAACACCGGAATCAGATTGACCGGCAGATTATCGACGCAATAGAAGCCCAGGTCCTCAAAAGCCTTGAGCACCGATCCTTTGCCGGAGCCGCTCAGCCCCGTAATCAGCACAAACTGTTTGAGGGTCCTGCGAGGAGATGTCTTTTGCCCTGCCGAGGGTCGTTTTTTACTGGGTTTGGCGGTTCGAACGGTCACGATATTTCGCAGACGCAATGAGCGCCAAAGAACAACTGCGCTTGTTGGGGAAACATCAGGTTGATTGCGGCAACAGCGAGCCTGGACGATGCCATTCCGACCCTTTGCTCGTCATTCTAAGCGGTGGCCTCTCCACCCTGTCATTCTGAGCCTGGCGAAGAATCCTCCCAACCTGCTAAGGCTCCGGTTCTACCAGGACCAGCCGCCCATTCTGTTGGCGATAAACAATGTTGACACGATCGGTCTGGACGTTTCGGAAAATGACCATTTCTCTGGAATCCGCCTCCAGGCCTTCGATGGCTTCTTCCATCGTGAGCGGCTTGATGGGGATCCGCTCCGTGGTCAACACCTGCCGCGTCTCATTCAATTTCGGCTCCGCCATTACGTTGAACGTCACCGCCGAGGCCGGCGCGGGTCGGCGCTTTCGCGTCCATTTTCGCTGGAGCAGACGCACGGCTTGTTTTTCCAGCTTCTCGAGAGCGCCGTGAATCGAGGACCGCGGATCGGCAGTCTCTTCCAGCGCCACCAGCGTATGATCCCGCCACTGAAGGGTGATTTCTGCGATGCGCCGGTGCTTGGCGGCTTCGAGAATCACGTGGATTTTACAATGGTTGCGAAGGACGCGGTTCAGCTTGCCCAGACGCTCTTCGGTATATTGGCGAAGATCAGGAGTGACTTCCATCTGCCTTCCGGTATATTCAATTTGCATAGCAGACCTCCCGAAATCCAGAGTCGAAAAGCGCGATCACTGCGTCGTTTCATATTCTTTTCCTGCGCTGGTGCGTGCTGGGGATCTTCAGATCCTCCCGGTATTTTGCCACCGTTCTGCGCGTCACGTGGATGCCCATCTCCCGCAGGCGGTGAGTGATCTGTTCATCCGTCAGCGGATGCGCCGCATCTTCCTGCTCGATCATTTTCTGAACCGTTCGCTTGAGATTCACCAAGGAAGTGCTCGCCCCGGAAGGCCCTTGAACGGCTTCAGAAAAAAAGAAGCGCAGTTCAAAAACGCCTTGGGGGGTATGGGCATATTTATTGGCGACGGCGCGACTCACTGTCGAGGGATGAACGCCCACTTCCTCGGCCACCTCCTTGATCATCATGGGGCGCAGATAATCCAATCCTTTATCGAGAAAGTCCGTTTGGCGGCGGATAATCGCCTCGCAAACGCGGATGATGGTCTGCTTGCGCTGCTCTATGTTCTTGATAAGCTGGAGCGCGGAATTGAAGCGCTCGCGGACATATTTCCGAACGTCGCCGCTGGCGTTGCCGTCGCCCATCAGGCGGCGATAATGCCGGCTCAGGCGCAACTGGGGCAACCCTTCCTCATTCAGAATCACGCGGTATGCGTCATCGATCTTGACCAGAGCAACGTCCGGCTCAATCAGGCGCGGTAAGGCATTGTTATAGCGCTGTCCCGGACGAGGGTCCAGTCGCCGGATCGTCTCAAGACTCCGCTCCACATCTTCCACCGAACAATCCAGGGCGCTCGCAATCTTGCGATATTGCCTGCTTTCGAGATCATTGAGATGATCCGAGACGATGCGCGCGGTGAGCTCGTCGTCTGACTCCGCCATGCGAAGCTGGATGAGCAGGCACTCGCGCAAGTCGCGGGCCCCTACACCCGCGGGATCCAACTCCTGAATCAAAGCCAGCGCGTCTTTCACATCGTGCAGCTCGTGTCCACCCGCCTGGGCCACCTCTTCCAGAGTGGCGGTCAGGTAGCCATCCTCGTTCAGATTTCCGATGATGGAATAGGCCGCATCGCGCACGGCATCCGAGCACGGGGAAAGATTCACCTGCCACTGCAGGTGATCGGACAGAGAAGTGGGCCGTGAGACGAAATTCTCAAACGATGGCTTCTCGATATCCTCACTCGCCGGCGACTTATAGCCTGGGTCGAGATAGTCATTGAAGAAAGAGCCGTAATCAACCTCTTCAAAGGGATCGTGATGGTCGCTCACCGTGGAGGAAGCTTCATGGTTTGCTGTCGCCACGGCGGGCTCGGTTTCGTTTTTCTTCTGAACGTCCTCGAGGACCGGGACAATATCCGTCACTTCTTCCAGCACCGGATTTTCGACCATCTCCTGATTGATCATTTCACGCAGCTCGAGCTTGTTGAGCGCGAGCACCGTAACCATCTGGACGAGCCCCGGCGTCAAAATCTGCTTCTGAGCGACTTTGAGGTTCAGTCCGATTCTGGGTTGTGGCTTGGTCATTATATAGCTAACTTGAAATTATCTCCCAGATAAACTTTCTTTACTTCAGAGTCATTCCCTAACTCTTCTGGCGTTCCGGAGCGGAAAATCCGCCCGCTGTTAATTATATAAGCTCTGTCGGTGACTTGAAGGGTCTCGCGGACGTTATGGTCTGTCAAAAGCACGCCAATTCCTGAAGCCTTCAGTTGCAAAATGATTTTTTGGATATCCAGCACGGCGAGCGGGTCAATGCCTGCAAATGGTTCATCCAAAAGGACAAAGGAGGGCGAGATGACCAGAGACCGGGCCACTTCCACCCGCCGCCGCTCACCGCCGGAGAGCAGATATCCATAATTACGACGCACCTTCTGGAGGCCAAATTCTTCCAGCAACTCTTCCAGCCGCTCACGCCGTTGATGCGGTGTAAGGGGAATGGTCTCCAGAACCGCCATCAGGTTTTCTTCGACGGTGAGCTTCCTGAAAACCGAAGGCTCTTGAGGAAGGTAACTGATG
>DATGKJ010000373.1:0-3888 GCA_035294685.1 Terriglobia bacterium
AGCGAGTATGAAACCCTGCGCGACGCTCTGGAAAAGCTGCGGCTGAATGACTCCTCCTTTTTCTACGAGCCGGAAAACTCCACCGCCCTGGGGTTTGGCTTTCGGTGCGGCTTTCTGGGCCTGCTGCACATGGAGATCATCCAGGAGCGGCTGGAACGTGAATTCAACCTGAGCCTCATCACCACAGCTCCGAGCGTTCGCTACCGCATCACGACCAAGTCGGGAGAAGTTCTGGATGTGGATACGCCCAGCAAGTTTCCGCCCGCAGGCGACATCGCCAAAATTGAAGAACCCATCATCACCGCTTTGATCTTTACCCAAGACGAGTATCTGGGCGGCATTTTGCAGTTGCTGGAAGAAAAGCGCGGCGTGCAGAAGGGCTTTGAATACGTCTCGGAAAAGCGCGTCCTGTTGACCTACGAATTGCCACTCAACGAGATCGTTCTCGATTTTTATGACCGCCTCAAGAGCGTGTCGCGCGGTTATGCTTCGCTGGATTATCACCTTTCCGGATTCTGGGAATCAGACCTGGTCAAGGTGGACCTGCTGATCGCCGGCGAGCCGGTGGATGCGCTTTCCTTCATCTGCCACCGCGAGCAGGCGTATCCGCGAGCGCGAGCCTTGTGTGAAAGAATGCGCAAGCTCATTCCCCGGCAGCTTTTTGAAGTGGCCATCCAGGCAAGCATCGGCGCCAAAATTATCGCCCGCGAGAATGTAGCCGCAATTCGCAAAAACGTCCTGGCGAAATGCTACGGCGGCGACGTGACCCGAAAACGAAAATTGCTGGAAAAACAGAAAGAGGGGAAAAAGCGAATGAAACGCGTGGGGAGGGTCGATATTCCTCAGGAGGCTTTCCTGGCCGTCCTGAAAGTCACCGAGTCCTAGAAAGTAGCATTCTGGCGCTGATCACTGAGACCCGGCTGCCAAAATCTTGCCTGCAAGCCCAAATTGATAGCAAAATAACCCGTTTGAGCAAGGCTCGTGAGACCCTCACGCGCCTTCCCATTAAAAAGAGTATGTCCTTTTGGAAGAGAAAAAAGGAGAATCCTCTGATGAGCAACGCCCCAACCCGGGCGCCGTCCCAGCCCCAGCCTGCGACTCCCATCCAGCGGGAGAACGATGCAATTTATCAGCGGGGCCAGGTGGTCGCACGCGTCCTGGAACCTGAAATCGACCTCGAAAGCAAGGAAATCCGCTTCGGGGAACTTTATAACAGCGATCATCTTTTGCTGCCCGACGAATGCGAATTTCAGCAGCACCGAATTCTGGTTCGCAAGATAGCCTACGCCACGAAAGTGGAAAAAGATTCACTTCATAAAGGAAGGATTTTGCGAGGAGTAACAGCGGAGATTCTGGGCTATCGGGAGCATTAGCCTCGCGCTGCGTCTAATCCCTGCTTTCCGGCAAAACCCGGCGAGAAGCCCGAACGCTCAACGCCGGCGCGACTCAATTCACCGATAACTCGAAGGCTGGAACATCGAGTTGAAGAAGGGTTAAAGCGTCAGTAATATCATCCAGCAGGCTCCGCATACCTTCCACGCCCGCCTCAGCGGCTTGGATCATGCTTCGCGCGCATTTCACGCAGAGGCATAATCCGGAGCGATCCGCGACATCATTCGGGCGGCAGCAGGCACAAGGCCAATCTTTTCGAGAGTGAACCATCAACCCGCCAGGCGACATTGCGTAGTCCATGGGAACCTCCTAGCAATGGAGTTGCAATTAAAGGTCCACAATTCCGAAGCGGGCTAATCAAATAGAGCAGTGATGCGAAGGCTTTGGGATGCGAATCCCAAAACTTCCGCATAGGTTTTTTGTAATAAACTGAAAATAAAGAGGTTAAACAAAACCTGGACGACAGTCTGAAGTTATTTTGCGAGTTTACTTCAACTTATTGCGTGTGCTTCGGTAGAACGAAAACTCGACAAAGGGCTCGCTGCCTGAGTCCTACTAACCTAAAACGGGATAAGCCGTTACCATTTTGCGTCATGGACTTTTCAACATGAAATCAAATTTTCTCCATTATTCTCGGATGCTTTCGGCATCAAAAATCTTCAGTGTTACCACGGTGTAAAAGCTACACGAAATGGTGTGGCTTTAATAGCTAAGCACTCAACCTTCCAAGGCTTTCTCATAAGCTCTTAGTAACTCCTGCTTCTGTACCTCCCAACTAAGTTGCTCCTGAATCCGCTGGCGGCCTGCCTCCCCCAACTGTTGCCGAAGCGCATCGCAATCAAGCAACTGGATGATTTTCTCGGCAAAATCGGCGGGATCGTTCGGACGGGCATAAAGCGCTGCATCGCCTGCCGCCCGATGGCCCTCTGTCAGGTCAAAGAGCACCACGGGCCGAGAGTAGGCCATGTATTCCAAGATCTTGTTCATGGTGGACTTATCATTCATCGGATTCATTGGATCGGGCGCGACGCAGACATCGGCAGTGGAAAGGTAAGCCGCCACTTCCTCATCCGGAATTCTCCCAGTGAAGTGAACCCTAGAACCGAGGCCGGTTTCTAGAGCCAACCGCCTCAATCGCGACAATTCACTTCCAGCGCCAATCAGGACAAAATGCGTGTCATCCGTTTGACGCCGCTTCTGGAAACAGATGATCGACTGGAGCAGTAAATCCAAGCCTTCCTGCGGCCCCATCACTCCGAGATAAACCACCAGGAACCTCTTCCCACCTTTCAACTCCGGTTGTGGCGGCCTTTGCTGAATTTTCAACATATCAGGGCTGCTTCGCACCACAAACACGCGCTCGGGCGGCATGCTTCCGCGTTCGATGGCGATCTCGCGGTAAGAGTCGTTGGTGGCAATTGCGACCGCAGCCGCACGATAAGTCAGCCGCTCGGCCAGTCGGAGAAGCCGATAGAGCAAGCCGCTCTTTCTCCCAAACTTGGCTTCATAAAGCTCAGGATTCAAATCGTGATGATCAAAGATGAAGCGAACGCCCAGGGGGCTGAATAATCGGCCAATCAGAAAGATGGTATCGGGGGGATTGCAGGCGTGCAGGATGCGGAAACGACTGCGCCGGTATACCTTCACGGTCAGCCGAAGTTCCGCAGCCAAAGCCCAGATGTATTCTACGAGGTAGCCGAGCGGGCTTGAAGCCTCCCAGAGCGAGTGACGGTAAATTTCAATGCCTTCGCGGCGCTCATAGGAGCTTTGGAATTCCCCCCGCCTGGGAGAGATGACCGACACCCGGTAACCTGCGTCCCTCAAGGCGCACGCTTCCTGCCACACCCTGCGGTCAAAAGGTACAGGAAGGTTCTCAACGATGATGCAGACGGAAATCGGCTGCTGGCCTGGCATAATCAGGAAAACGGCAAGTGTGGATGTATGTAGCGCCGCCTCCTCGGCGGTCTCGTTCTGAGCAAGGGCGGCAAAGCCTGCCCTGAGCACAGGGAAGGGGTTCCTGCGCTACAAGACATTCTCGTGGCAGAACACCTTATACTCTATCCACGTCCCACCTCTTCCCTCCACAGTTCGAAATTCAGAAGCGCCCACAATTGTTTCTGCCGGTCGCGAACGCCGCTCAGATGTTCCTGAACGAAGCGTTCCACGCTCGCGGCGTTGAAATACCCCTGAGTTTCAAGGCGTGGCGAAAGGACCAAATCCTGAATCATAGGCTTCAGAGCGCCCTGAAACCACAACCCCACTGGCACGGTGAAGCCCACTTTGCGCCGACGCAGCGTTTCAGGCAGAAGCCGCGCGCGGAACATGCGGCGCATGAAAGCCTTGGTCTGAAAGCCGCGCACTAAAAAACGATCGGGTATCCGGGCTGCAAGCTCAACCACCTTATGATCAAGCAAAGGCAGCCGCTCCTCGATGGAAGCGGCCATCGTCATATGGTCTCCGCGCAGCAGAAGATTATCCGGCAACCAGACCTTCAAG
>DATGKJ010000374.1:0-11662 GCA_035294685.1 Terriglobia bacterium
TAGATCGACTTCACATACTCCACAGGGCGCCCATCCTGCAAATACGAGGTTCGGGTAAATTGAAAGACGGGACTGCCGGGACGCGTGCGCAGTAGCCGCGCCTCTTCCGCGCTGACTCGCCCCACTTCGACCACTTCTTCCGCAACCGCCATGAGAATCCCGTATCGTTTCCAGAGCGTCTGGTAGAGGGAGTTTCGCGGGTTGAAAGCTTTCAGGATGCCGGGACAAATCCGCGCCGGCAGGTGGCTGCACTCAATGCCCATAGGGCATGAATCCGCCAGCCGCAGCCGCCTGAGGCTCACCACCGGCTCACCCAGCGGCAGCTTCAGCGCCTCGGCGACTTCTCCGCGCGCCGGAATCGTCTGGAAGGAGAGCACGCGCGCCTGGGGCTTTAAGCCGCGCGCCTTCATTTCCTCCGTAAACGATTGCACCTGGCGAAAGTTCTTCTCCAGCTTGATGCCAGAAACGAAAGTCCCTTTGCCGCGCCGGCTGTAGGTGACCCCCAGATGGCAAAGCGATTTGAGCGCCTGCCGGGCTGTCATGCGGCTGATGCCCAGGCGGGCCGAGATCTCCTGCTCCGAGGGCAGAAGGTCGCCGGTTTTGAATTTCCCGGCCGTGATCCGCTTCAGCAGGCTTTGCTGGATTTGATAGTAAAGGGGAACCCTGCTGCGGCGATTAATGGAAATGGAAACCATGGAGATGCTCCTGCCGATGAGCGCTGACGTGAGAAAGCGGGTGACGCTGGTTGTATAGACAACTTAAATCTGTACGCGAATTGCTCCCAAATGTCAAGCAGAATCCCCTTGTGTCAGGGTAAAGCCGTATCCAGATAGGCCAGATACGCGGCGACCAGCCGGAAACTTTCGTCGTAGTAATTCCGATGCTCGGCTGAGAGATTGTCCCTCCGGCTGTGGAGAACCCGGAGCGTATCCTGCGACAGGGAATGGATGGTGATCGTGGGCACGTTGCGATGACGGAAAGAGACGGCATCATCATACCCCACGCACTCGAGATCAACCCGGGGAAAATAAGTGCCCATCGATTGCGCCACGCGATCCAAATCGGCAAGCAAGACGGGGGCGGCATGATCGGCCCAGACTTCCGGCGGATTCATCCCCAGGCATTCCAGATTCACCATGGCGCGGATTCGACGGATAGAATCGGAGGAAAGCGTTCTGACGTAGAACCTGGAGCCTCGCCGACCCTTTTCCTCTTCGGTGAAACCGATAAACAGAAAGGTGTGCCGGCGAGGCTGCGGACGGAGGCTTTGATAAAGGCTCGGCAACAGGGAAGCGCCGCTCCAGTCGTCTACAATTCCATCGCCCCTTCGTACATGATCCAAATGACCCCCTACGATGATCAATGCTGAAGTCTCACCGGGCAACCTGCAAATAACGTTGGGCGGTTCGCCCTTGTGGACTAATTGCTCTGTCAAATTCGCGCTTCCACAGCCCGCTGCTTCAAACATTGCTCGAAGGGCCATTGCGCGGTGTGCGTTGTCACGGGGTGCGCTCTTTAACCGTTGTTCGATGATTTGAGGATCAACGGTTTGAAAATCCAGTCCAGCAGGCGCTATCGATTGTCCAAAGGCTGCCGACGTTACAAAAGAGCAGAACGCGATGAGGATGAGAATCGGTGAGGTTTTCATGTAAAATTAAAAGTGTAAGGTATTACTTTAGATTTTTATATTATCAAACGCTTTTTGAATCACTTGCCTGGCTTGGCGTCGCAGACAGTACTGGCCCAACTCGGCCCGTGAGACCCACCGCGCATCCGTGACATCCGAAGCCGGCCGGAGCTTGCCGCTCTTAAGCCGGCACACATAATCAAGAACAATGTAGTGATATTGCACCCTGCCATTCCGTCGAATGATGCGCTCGAAGATGGCGGCAAGGCTTGCGGGCTTGACTCGCAGCCCGGTTTCTTCCCAAACCTCCCGCCGCACGGCGGAGTGGACACTTTCCCCTAGTTCGACCATCCCACCGGGAAGGGTCCATTCACCCATTTGAGGATGTTTGCCGCGACGAATGAGGAGAATCGAATCTCCACGAATCACTACCGCGCCCACACAAAGAATAGGCTGTCTGGGGAATTCCCGTTTTACCATAAGGGCTTCAATGCCTGATCGAACAAGTTATGTGGCTTCGCGCCTTCAGTTATTGATTTGCCGCCTTCGTGACGATTTCAAACAGCATCCTGACGCCGCTGCGGATTTGATCGACTGGCACGTGCTCATTGGCGGCGTGCTCGGTGGCCTCGACTTCCGGCGTCACGACCACCGGCGAGAAACCATAACAGATGATTCCATGCTGCCGATACATCTGGCTTTCGGTATAACCACTGTTGAGCACCGGCGTCACCAGCGCATGCGGGTCGTTTTGATGAATCACCTGCTTGATGATCCGGTAAAGCCGTGTATGAGCGGACGAGGCGTTGGGAGCGCGGAACGGGCTGACGGGTTGAATGC
Source organism: Terriglobia bacterium (assembly GCA_035294685.1). Classification (GTDB taxonomy): domain Bacteria; phylum Acidobacteriota; class Terriglobia; order UBA7540; family UBA7540; genus RH2-MAG17b. The sequence continues at coordinate 2,468 of DATGKJ010000374.1, forward strand.
TGATCCGGTCGTTGCCAATCACGCTGCGCAGCTCATCGATAAATTGCCGAGGCGCTTCTCCGGGCAGAAGGCGGGCGTCCAATTGCGCGGTAGCCTTGTCGGGAATCACGTTGTCCTGCTCGCCGGCGCGCAGCATGGTGAGCGAGATCGTGTCGCGGATCTGGTAATTGAAGCGCTCGTTCTCCGTAAGCTGCTCCACAAAGTCGGGATTCCGAATGGACTTTTGAATTCTGCGAAATTCGCTTGCCAGCGGCTCCTGCTCAAGCTGCGCAATGTTGCGAAAGTATTCCTCCACCGCCGGAATCAGCCGCACGGGCGGCTCCCAGTTTACAATGCGATTCAAGGCTCGAATCAGTTGGTTCGGCGCGGAGTTCGTGAGAGGAATGGAGCCGTGGCCGCCGCGCCCGCGCGCTGTAAGACGAATCCAGAGCGGCGCTTTTTCTGCAACGCCAATGCCATAGATGGTTTCATGGTCGGCGTACTTCAAATTGGAGCCGCCTTCTGTAATCAGATACTTGGCGTTGGCAACCAGTTCCGGGTGGTGGGCAAGCAGCCAAACGCTGCCCTGGTCGTCCACCTCTTCATCTGCGGTCGCGAGAAACACCAGATCGCGCTTGAAGCGTAGATGCTGGCGGGCGGCGATGAGCAGGACCATCGCTTGAAGCAGACCTTCGTCTTTCATATCGATGGCGCCGCGTCCGTAAAGATTTCCATTCACGATTTCGCCTGAAAAAGGCGGAACCGTCCATCCGCCCCCATCGGCCCGCACCACATCCATGTGATTCAGCAGGATCAAGGGGCGCAGCGCGCCATCGCCTTGGAGGACAGCATAAAAGTCAGCCCGGCCGGGAGCGAAAACGTAAATCCTGTTGGGGATATCAGCAGCGTCAAAGAGGCGGTGAAAGAATTCGGCTGCGGCCAGTTCGTTTCCGGGCGGATTTGCTGTGTCAATCCGGATATAATCCTGAAGCAGGCTGACGGCTTCATCCTGATAATGGTTCCAATCGATCGGCGGCTGGCTGGGTCGATAGGCTATCGTATTTCCAGACGCCAGAATGGGGAAGAGGGCGATAAGAAGACTGATCGAAATGAGGCGCAGATTCATTCTGAGGATCGAAGCCTGACCTGGGAGATTCTGTGGGATTTGCGGCAGATGAGCCGGAGCAAAATTCTTGCCTTTTTCATTTTAAAGAACATATATTGACAGACTCGGATGAGCCTGACAACCAAATGGGCATTCGAGTAGCGTCTCAGTCTGGATGTAGAGGCGGCTTCACGCTGCCACGTGGCGAAATAAACTCGCCGCTGACAGATCAAACTGAGGCACTCCGAGCATTCCATAGGGGCAAAACGTGGCCAAGCAAGCTCAACCTCGCCTTTTTGTAACCATCGCGGCGCCTACGCTCAGCGCCATGGAAGAGCAAGCCGCAAAGGTCAGCACTTCGCAGGTGGGAATCGAATGGAGGCTGGACTATCTCCAGAACTTTGCGGAGCTTGAGCCCCAGCTTCATCAGATGCTTTTCCGGCTCCGCTCCCCGCAGAGCATCGCCACCTGTCGTCGCGTGGAAGCCGGAGGGCTTTTTAAAGGTTCCATTGAGGAGCAGGCGCAGTTGCTGGAGGCTGCTGTGCGCGCGGGCTGCCATTGGGTGGACCTTGAGATGGAATCGATTGACCGGGCTGGGCTTGAGCTCGTCCGGCGGTTTAAATCCGTCAAGACCATCGCTTCATATCACGACTATCGCAAGATGCCGCCGGTCAGCGACATCTATCGCCGCATGAAACGCTTGCCGGTTCAGGTGGTCAAGATCGCCGGCCAGGTCCGCACCCTTGCCGACAATCTGAAAATCCAGAAATTCCTGAAAGCTCATCATACCGGAAATCCCAGGCTCGTCATGCTGGGCATGGGGCCGGCTGGAATTCCTTCCCGAGTGCTGGGTTTAAAGTGGGGCGGCGCTTTTACCTACGCCTCGCCTGGCAGCCACTCCGCCGTGGCTTCTGGGCAACTGCCGGTTTCCGCCATGCGTTCCATCTATCGTGTCGAGCATCTCGATCACCGCACTCAGCTTTACGGCATTGTCGGCTCGCGCGCTTCCGTTTCGCTTTCGCCTTCGATGCAGAACGCCGCCTTTAATGCCAAGCGCGTGAATGCCGTTTACCTGCCCTGCGAGACGGGCCGGTTGCCGGATTTCCTGAAGTTTGCGCGGGCGCTGGGGTTTTCAGGCTTCAGCGTCACCATGCCCTACAAGCGCGCCATCATTCGCGAGCTTGACTGGATCGATCCGCTGGCGCAGCAGATAGGCGCTTGCAATACCGTGGCCGTGCAGAGAGGCAAGTGGATGGGTTGGAATACGGACGCGGCGGCGGTGGTTGAGGTGCTCACAAAACGCCTGCGGCTGGCGGGAAGTCGCATTCTGATTTTGGGCGCAGGCGGCGCGGCGCGCTCGGCGGCCTTTGCTTTGCGCGGCGAAGGCGCCGGAGTCTTCATCGCAGCTCGCAGAGATGCGGTGGCTCGGCGACTGGCCAGGGAAGTTTCGGCTGAGGTTGTGCCCTGGGGCGCCGCTGAAGGGTTGGATGTCGATGCCGTGATTAATGCCACGCCCATCGGCATGGCGCCCAATACGGATGCAGTTCCCATAGACCTGGCGCGGCTGAGGGTGCGGGTGGTGTTCGATATGGTCTACTACCCGATGGAGACTCGCCTGCTTTCGGAAGCGCGGGGCCGGGGATTGACGACAATTTCGGGCCTGGAGATGCTGGTGGATCAGGGCGCGCGCCAGTTCGAGATCTGGACCGGCGAATCAGCGCCCCGCGCGCTCATGGAGCAGGCGGTACGCCAAGGATTCGATCACCCGGATTTGGAATGAGAGGCCATGCGAGCGCCAGGCAAGGGCTGGTCTCCTGATACCCGCTTGTCGGCGCGGCGACAAAAATTCAAGCGTTACTTTAAATCGCATTGTGCGGAAAAACTCATCCAGCCTGTCATTCTGAGGAGCCGAAGGCGACGAAGAATCCCCCGGATTTGCCGAATTTTGTTAATACGTGATGGTTTGCAGAGGTTACCCTAAGCCGAAAATACAGGGATTCTTCGCTGCCGCTCAGAATGACAGGCGAAGGGATCAGAATGACACGGTTCGGGAACGCCCTTTAGTAACCTGGCAAGACCCTTTTTGCCCTGTGTAGCCGCCGCGGGTCGCTTTAAATATTTTGATTTCTGGCTTTGTTCCCATGTCTGACACCTTTCCATCGTTTTCCGAATTCCAGCGCCTGGCCCGCCAGGGGAACGTTGTGCCTGTCTATCGGGCGGTCGTGGCCGATCTTTTAAGCCCTGTCTCGGCCTTTTTGAAAATTGCTCCACAGCACGGCAGCCGGGCGAATAAAAGCTCCTGGAGCTTTCTGCTGGAAAGTGTGGAGGGAGGCGAGCACATCGGGCGATACACCTTTTTTGGCGTCGATCCCTTCCAGATCATTTCGTGTCGCGGCCGGCGCATCACCGTGCAGCGCGGAAGCGAGCGCAGGGAAGAATCCGGCAGCATCTTTGATTACTTGCGCGAGGCGGGGAAGCCTTTTCATCCGGTTCAGATTCCGGGATTGCCTCCCTTTTCAGCGGGCGCCGTCGGCTATCTGGCTTACGAAGTGGTGCGCATGCTTGAGAAATTGCCGCCTCGCGTGGAGCCGGATGTTGACGTGGAGGACGCGCTGTTCCTTTATTTCACTGAACTTGTTGCCTTCGATCACGTCCAGCACAAACTCTATTTGATCGCCAATGTTCTGACCGAGCAGGGAAAAGGGAGCTTGCGCGAAAAGCACCGGGATGCGCTCGCTCGGCTCGACCGGTTGGAGAAAGCCTTGCACCGCCCTTTGGTTCTGCGCCGCGCGCCGCGTCCACGCGGCCCGCTGCGCTTTCAATCCAATATGACGCGGCAGCGGTATGAGGAGATCGTAGAGCGTGGCAAGGAGTACATCCGCGCCGGGGACGTATTTCAGGTGGTGCTCTCCCAACGCCTGACAGTGCCGGTGCGCGTGCCGCCGTTTGATATCTACCGGGCCTTGCGAGTGGTGAATCCTTCGCCTTACATGTATTTCCTCCGGCTCGGTGAGACGACGGTGTTAGGTTCGTCGCCCGAAATGCTGGTGAAGGTTTCAGGGCGCCAGGTGGAATACCGCCCGATTGCCGGCACGCGCCCGCGCGGCAAGACTGCGGAAGAGGACCGGAAGCTTGAAGAAGAGCTCAAGGCCGATGAGAAGGAACGAGCCGAGCACATCATGCTGGTGGACCTGGGCCGCAACGACGTGGGCCGGGTTGCGGAGTTCCATACGGTCAAGCCGCGCGAGATCATGTTTGTGGAGCGGTACTCGCACGTGATGCACCTGGTCTCTTCGATTCAGGGAACCTTGCGCCCTGATGCGGATAGCTATGCTGCGCTGGCTGCTTGTTTTCCCGCCGGCACTCTGACTGGAGCGCCCAAGGTGCGGGCCATGGAAATTATCGATGAGCTAGAGCCAACCCGCCGCGGGCTTTACGGAGGATCGATTCTCTATCTGGATTTTTCCGGGAATCTGAATGCCTGCATTGTGATTCGGACGGGAGTTATCAAAAACGGCAAAGCCTATCTTCAGGCTGGCGCAGGCATTGTGGCGGATTCCGTCCCGAGCCTCGAATATGAGGAATCCATGAATAAAGCGAGGGCGATCCTGAAGGCTATTGCGATAGCGGAGAAAGGGATATGAAAGCAAGGCGGGCATGACTCTGGCGAGATGAGGTGGGTCATGTTCAGTTGCTTCAGAGTTTGTCTATTGAGGATTACAAATTATAGTGACGACTTCTTCTGTAGCGCCGGTGTCCCCACCGGCGTCTTTCGGCGCTGAGGACAGCGCCGCTACAGCAAATAGTGTCACTATAATTTGTAATCCCCTGTAAGTTAAATACAGAGATTTTTCCGCCTCGCTGCGCCCGGCGCCAGAATGACAGTTTGGAGAGACTGCCGCCCAGAGTGACAGGCGAAGGGCTTGGAATGGCGGTGCCCATAATCGTTTTTCAGCAACCGGCAAGGGCATATCTTCTGTGATTCCTGCTGAATCTCAGTTAAAATAAATTGAAAAATGGGACTGGAGCTTATTCAAATTCAGCCTTCGATTCCACGCCTTCCGCGCCCCGACTGGCTGCGGGTGCGTCTTCCCAGCGGCGACAACTATTATGAGCTGAAGGGATTGATGCGCGGGCTTGGTCTGCATACGGTGTGTGAAAGCGCGCGCTGTCCGAACATCGGCGAGTGCTGGGGGCATCGCACGGCTACTTTCATGATCCTGGGCGACCAGTGCACGCGCCGCTGTGGCTTTTGCGCGGTGCCTAAAGGGCTGCCGCATGGTCAGGTTGACTGGGAAGAACCTGATCGCGTCGCCCAGGCCGCCCAAGCGATGGGGCTGAAATATGTGGTCGTAACCTCTGTGGATCGCGACGACCTGAAGGATGGAGGCTCCACGCTCTTTGCGCTCACCATTGAAGCCTTGCGGCGCGCAATACCTCAAGTAAAAGTTGAAGTTTTAATTCCTGACTTTCGAGGCTCAGATGAAGCGCTTGAGATTGTCTTGAAAGTCAGACCCGATGTGCTGAATCACAATATCGAAACCGTCCCTCGGCTTTATCCTGCGGCGCGTCGCGGCTCGCGTTACGAGCGTTCGCTGCGCCTGCTGGCTCACTCTCGGGAGTTGCAGCCTGATATTCCAACCAAGTCCGGCCTCATGGTAGGGTTAGGCGAAACATTTGAAGAAATTTGTGAAGTATTGAAAGACTTGCGGACGGCGGAGGTGGACATTGTGACGATCGGCCAGTATCTGCGTCCATCCCGCGAGCAATTGCCTGTGGCCCGCTTTTATACTCCCGCAGAATTTGCCGCGCTCAAACAAGAAGGGGAACGGCTTGGAATCCGCCACGTTGAGTCCGGCCCCCTGGTCCGCAGTTCCTACCACGCCCACGAGCAGACAGCCTCGCTCGGCTGAAAGAAGCGAGATGCTTCGCGGAGTCTATTCTGAGCTGAAATGCGAGGATTCTTCGCTTCGCAGCGCTACGCTCAGAATGACAGGATCGGTCGTTTTAACAAGCGAGCAAGGGAACACCGGTTCCAACGGGCGCGGATATCCTATTCAAACTTTTCTCCCGGGTGTAGCCTTTCAAGCGCTTGCGCGACCTGTTTGTGCACAGCCTGGCCTGCAATCAATTTGCTGTGAGCGGTCTCTGCCAGAACCTGCCGATACATCTCCTCGCCCTTTTGCCTTTGGCCAAGACGCATGTAGACGCTTGCGACCATCAGTTTCCAGAAGGGATTTTCCGGGAACTCGCGAGCGAGTTCCTGAAAAAGCTGCAAGGATTTCCCGAACTGCATCTCATTGCGGCGCGTAAAGTCCTTGGCGAGGTAAAACTTGGCTTCGGCGCGGGTATATTCGCCGTGCTGTGCGGCTCTGCGAAGTTGCTGAAGGCCTTCCTCGCGGCTGCCGCCGGGAAGCCCGATCAGAAATCGCAGCATTTTAACAATGCTCGGGAGCGTATCGACGAAATAATTGTACAGGCCGATGCCGGCATAAGCATCCGTAAGATGGGGATCGTGCTCAAGAGCTGTCAGCAGCAGCGAACGCATCCTTTTACCGGCGCGGGCAGTCGGCAAATCTTTGGCGCGCAAACCGTCCAGTCGAGCCTCTAAGGCGTAGGCCATTCCCTCATAAAGATAGCTCCGCGCAACGTCCTGTTGCTGATGGATGCGGGCTTTGGCCTTCTCAATGGTGGTCGAAATAAGATTTTCAAATTGCGAATCTTCAGGCGTTGAGTCGGAATAGACCACGTCAAACACATCCGGGTCGATCAGGTTGGCGGTGGTGTAATAGATTTTCCACCAGGTGGCGTCTGCCTCCAACAGGTAGCCAAGGGGCGAGGAAGGGTCTTCCTTTTGGACTCTCTGAAACGTGGCGATGGCGGACTCCAAATCGCCGTTCATCATCTGGTTGATCCCTTCCATGGCGAGGCTCTTCATGGGTTCATCCGCACTAGCGGATTGAGCGGTTGCCCATAAAGTCGGCGCGACCAGCGCTACCGCGACAAGCGCCAGGAGAATGGTTAGAAGACAGGTTGGCTTCCTGGCGAGGTTTCGCCGTGGGCCGGCAAGACGCAACCCCTCACCCGGCTCGCTCCGCTCGCCACCCTCTCCCATAGGGCGAGGGGTGAGAAAAAGCAAAAAAGACCGCCCCTTCTCGCCCTGGTGGGAGAAGAGGGACCCCGGCAAAGTCAGGGTGGGTGACGGGGTGGTAGAATTTCTCCGCATCATTTACGCCTCCTCGCGTGAGGCGGCTATAAGCTCCCGGCTGGGCGCGGCTCTGCTGAAGAGCGCCTTGAGGGTTCGCAGAAACTCATACATCGCAAAGCATTCCACGGCAAAGGGTGGAAAGCCCAGAAAGCCCGGCGCGGGCATTTCAAAAATCTTCCATCCCTGTAGAATCGGGAAAATGTAAATCCAGCGGGCGTTCGCCCAGTAATTCCAGAATTCCCAGAAGAATCCGCAGACAAGCCCGGCCAGGAGTAAACTCGATAGAATGCCTGTCCGGCCTTTTTCCCATTCACGGAGAAGGGAAGCTCCTTTCCCGTGGTAGTTAATGGGATCGAGCAGCAGCGCGAAGCCAGCCCATACAGGGCCAAACAGATAGCTGCCAAGATGCGGCGGCAGCAACACCGGCATTGCGACACAAAGCAAGCCGCACAAGGCGAGAATCCATTGAGCGCGGCGGCTGACTGCCCGACGGAGTGTGCCGGTTGAATCGCGGAAAAGGCCGAGCGCGCGAATGAAATCCGCCGTCTCGAAAATCGCCGGCCAGATGGTGGCAAACGACCAGACGTAGCCCAAATCGCGCAAGAAGGGATTTGCTGGAAGGCCGACGTAGGTCCAATTTCGCAGCCGCAGATTATAGGCCTCAAAAATGAGCCAGAGCGGCACCGACCATGCTGCAAGCGCCAGAAATTGGCGCAGTGAGCGACGGAGCAGCGACGTTCCCTGAAGGGTCGCCACCAGCGAATCGACCAGAAGTAGATAGCCAGTCCACGCCAGGGGCGTGAAATAAATCGTCACCCAATAAACTCGCAGTGCGAGCAGGGCTTCCGAGACAAAAATAATGGCAAGCCCTAGCCATCCAAGGCCAGGAAAAGGCCGGCAGCGCGCCGCCCGGAAATAGCGGCGCGCGAGAAATACAAGGAGAGCCGCCAGGATGGCAATGCCCAGCGCGGGATGTGTCGAGTTCGTTAGAGAATTTAGCGCCAAAACTCAGGATATCCGGAGGCCAGAGCAGAAGGCAAATTTCCCTGCATGGAGAGAAAGAAAGGGCGCGATCTGCATTCTTGTTTTGCCCGCAAAGCATCATGTATCATGGAACTTCGGGATTAGAATCAGAACCCTTTGAGGAGAGATTTCATGGCCGAAGTTAAGGTGGGGCTTCAGGGCGTCGTGATTGCTCAGTCGTCGATCTGCTCGATTGACGGCGAGCGAGGGAAGTTGATGTACCGGGGGTACGACATTCATGACCTCGCAGCCCATTCCACATTTGAAGAGGTGGTCTACCTTCTCTGGCACGGGCGGTTGCCAAAGCGCGCAGAGTTGGAAGGGTTACAAAACGATCTGAGTGAAAACCGCGCTGTGGCTCCCGAGATTCTTGAGCTCCTGAAAAAGCTTCCTCCGCCGCAGCATCCCATGGAAACCTTGCGAACGCTGGTTTCGGCTTTATCGCTTTATGATCCCGAAGCCGAAGATATGTCGGAAGAGGCCAACCGGCGGAAGGCCATGCGATTGACGGCGCAGATCGGCACGCTGGTAGCGGCATTCGGCAGGGTCAGAAACGGCCAGGCGCCGGTTGCCCCTGATCCCAAGCTCAATCACGCGGCAAACTTTCTTTACATGCTCAAGAGCCAGGTTCCAAATGCGGAAGAAGCACGTTGTTTTGACGTGGCTCTCATTCTGCACGCAGACCACAGTTTCAACGCCTCCACTTTTGCCGCCCGGGTCACCGCCTCAACGCTCTCCGATATGCATTCAGCCATCACCTCGGCGATTGGCACGCTGAAAGGGCCGCTCCACGGAGGAGCCAACGAGCGGGTCATGAGAATGCTTCTGGAAATCGGGTCGGTGGATCGCGCGGAGCCTTACGTTCATGATTTGCTCGCTC
>DATGKJ010000375.1:0-8434 GCA_035294685.1 Terriglobia bacterium
ATGCCCTGCACCAGAAATGCGCCGGCGAACATGTCGGCGGTGGCAAGGCCAAAAGGCATGGGCGGCTGGTCGGCGTTTCCATTCAGCCAAACCAGCCCGGACAGCGACTGGGCCAATAAATCCTGTCCCGGCTTGTCGCGCCAGGGGCCTTGCTTGCCATAACCTGTGATTTCAGCGTAAACCAGCCGCGGGTTCATCTTCCGGACCGCCTCGTAGTGGAACCCTAATTTCTCAATAACTCCTGGCCTGAAATTCTGAATCAACACGTCGGCATGCTGGACGAGTTTCTCGACACGCGCGCGATCCTGCGGGTCTTTCAGATCCGCGGCGAAACTCTGCTTGTTGCGGTTGATCGAGTGGAATAAGGTGCTGTCGCCATCCAGCTCAAGGTTTGAGATATAGAGTTGGCGGCATAAGTCTCCCGATTCCGGGCGCTCGACTTTGATGACGCGCGCGCCCAGATCGGCCAGTCGGAGCGCAGCCCAGGGTCCAGCCAGAAACTGGCTGAAGTCGAGGACAAGAATTCCTTCCAGCGGTCTCATCTCCCCCTATCGCTCCTTACCAGCCGTGATCGAAACAAGCCCTTTCGCGTTATGAGCGTCAAGTTTTTTGTATACAAAAATGAATTCTATTTACAAAAAACTTTTCAGTCAAGCAAAGCTCCGATTTCCGCGCCGTAGGGGCGCCGGGAGCAGCGGCCTCCCGCCGAGGCGCGAAGGGAGCGCTAATTCCAAAGCGCTTTTCAGCGACCAGGTAAAAACCCAGGGCGGCTCAAGTATCAATCCAAAAGCGTCGATAGAACTTGTGATGGCCGAGAAAAGCTTTCCAACAACGCCGAAAGACAAACTCCCATCCCCTCTCAATCGAGGGGTCAATCAAAACCACCGGAACCCCAGGATATGCCTCATGGATTCACAAGCCTCTTCGAAATTGCGCCCGATGGGCGCGCAGCGAAAACCCCCGATTGAATCCTTGCACCACGTTTTTCAGGATTCCATGGATCGCATGAGCCCGGGCGACATCCTGCTGCTCGATGATAACGAATCCTTGCGCGATCTGGTCGATCCGGCATTTTTCGCCATTCTCTCGTGCCCGCTCTGCGGGAAACTGGACCTCATCACCCAATCGCAATACTCTGGCACGGAATCTGTGATTTGCGGATATGACGATTGCTCCTGCCACTTCCGAATCGAGCACAAACAGACTTTGATCTATCTGCCTGTCAACTGATTTCAACGGCCCCCGTCTTTTTGCCTCAAGCATGCGCGCGATTCTGCCGAGATGATATTCAGAACATCATGATTTGCCCGAAGTGCCAGCAGGAGAACCCGGAATCGGCTCGCTTCTGCGGGCGTTGCCATATGACGCTACGCTTCACTTGCCCTGCCTGCCAGCACGTTCAGTCGCATGGCAACCAGTGTGACCGGTGCGGCGTTGACTTTGCTAAGTATATCTCCATGCTGCAATTTCAAATGGAGAGCGATGTGCGGAGGGAACGCGAAACCAGAAGAGCCCGGCAAAACATCATCCGGCATGCCCTTTTGCTGCCGGTGACAGGCGGCTGGTCATTGCTGCGGTCGATTAAATCGAATTTGCGAGGGGAATAAGTTACGGATTGCTGGGCGGTCTCACACGATGCGGTTTGTCATTCGTCTGCGGCTCTTCATCCGGCCTTGAAGTCGTCGAAGGAGGATTACTTTTCAAGGCCAGCATGGCGCTCCAGCGCTCGAGTCAGTTGCTCAGAGCGTGGCGGCTGGCCATATAGCGCTTGGCATTTTCAACCAACTGCGCGGCCTCCGGCAGTTCCTGAACTGCCTTCTCCACCAGGGGATCATTTTCCGCGGCTACGCGGCGCTCTTCCTGCTCGCCATAAGCAGCTCCAATCACATTTTCCTTAATGCGAAGCTTAATGAAATTCAGATTGGCGGCCAGGTCTTTATCCGAGAGGGAAATTCCGTCCTTTCTGAGATAATCCCTAAACTCCTGCATCACAGCGTCATCCGGCTCAAAGTCTTCGCTCACATCCTTGTGATTCGCAAGATAATTCTTGCCGAAATCAAAGAAAACATTGTGGGCCAGCAGCTTTTGCTGGACGTCATTGAGCTTGGGCGGCTGAAATTCCACGTCGGGCGTGATGCCGCCGCCGCCGTAGACTTTGCGTCCGCCATCCGTGTAATACACCTTGGCATGGGAAGGTTGAGCATCCTCACTATGGTTGTAATAATCCCATAGAGAAATGCCTGAATAGTCGCGCTGGATCAGGCGGCCACTCGGCGTATAGTAGTGAGCTGTAGTCAGCGCCAAGCCTGCATGATCGCTCAGCGGATAGACCGTCTGCACCAGACCCTTCCCGAAACTTGGCTCGCCAACCACTAGGGCGCGATCATGATCCTGAAGCGCCCCGGTCACAATCTCCGCCGCACTCGCCGTATCCGGGCCGATGAGGACCACCATGGGATACTCATTCCCGTGATTCCCATTGACGGCATAATAGCGCCTCTCGCGGGAATTACGCCCGTAGTGATAAACGATAAGCTGGTTCTTCTCGACAAAGTGGTCAGCCACTTCGACTGCCTGCTGGAGCAACCCGCCGGGATTGCGACGCAGGTCAAGGATGAGGCCACGGAAGTGTTTCACTCCCAGCCGCTTCAGCGCCGCCGTTAACTCATCATTCGTGGTTTCATCGAAATTGCGGATATGGATGTAAGCTACGTCGGGCCGGACCATAAAGGCAAGATCCACGCTGTGCTGTGAGATTTGCGCCCGCGTAATGGTAAACTCCATCGGTTGAGCCACCCCTGCACGGCCCACCGTCACATGCACGACCGTACCCTTGGGACCTTTCAACATATCCGCTACCTGGTTAATATTGAGGCCCAAGGTGGACTTGCCATCAACCTTAAGAATGACGTCGCCCGCCCGGATGCCGGCGCGTATCGCAGGCGAACCCTGGAAGGGCTGAGCTACTACGGTTACCAGGCGGTTGAGTTTATCCAAGCGCGGTTGGATCATCATGCCCACGCCGGAATATTTCCCCGCTTGATCTTCCCGAAGTTGTTGAAAAGCCTGGGGGGTAAAGAAATTGGAGTGGGGATCGAGGGTGCGGAGCATACCCGGGATTGCTCCCACGGTCATGCTGTCGCCTGGTCCGAAAATGCACTGGTCTGGATTGAGAGAATCGGCGTAATTCGCCTGCACGAGACTGTAAATCTTTGTAAATTCCTTAATACTGGCATGGATATCAGACTCGTCGGAATTATCGCCAGTTGCCTCCACTCGAGTTCCATAAATGCCGCCGAGTACCGCGCATAAAACGGTGGCTGAAATTGCATACCATAACACCCGCCGGGTCTGTGTCATTTCCACCTCAATCTATGCTGATTATAACATGCGGAGTCCCGAAACCCTGCGGCAGGAAAAGATCCATTTGAAACCCTCACGGCTTTTCAGAGTGGGCCATATAGGATGCCAACCTTCCGGCGTATCCCTTGCTTACTCCAGCCCCCGACTCGCCATATAACGATGAGCTTGAACCAGCAGTTGCCTGGCCTGACCGAAACTATCGAGCGCTTTTTGGATGAGGGGGTCGCTCTCCACTGCAATCTGTCGCGCCGAATCCTCTCCATAGATGACACCCACGAGCTGAAGGCGGATATGCTCGCGGATAAACGACTCATTGCTCTTAAAATCCCGATCAGAAATAGAAATCCCCTGCGTAGACAGGAATTTTTTGAATTCCTCCAGCACCTTCCCATTGGGCTTGAAATCCTCCGGGACAGTCCTATGGCTGGCGAGATAACTGCGGCCAAAGTCGAAGAAGACTCCGGCATCCAGCAGCCTTTGCTGAACGGCATTGGGCTTCTGGGGAGGCAGCTCAACATCCGGAGTAATGCCTCCGCCCCCGAACACTTCGCGGCCGCCGTCTGTCATCCGCACCTGCGTATGAGGAAGAGGGGTGGGATCGTAGTGATAATAATAATCGTAAAGCGAAATCTTCGAATAATCACGCTGGATCAGCCGCCCGCTGGGCGTGTAATAACGTGCGGTGGTGAGCAACAGCATGGTATTGTCACTCAGAGGAAATTCTGTTTGCACGAGACCCTTGCCGAAACTGCGCTCACCCATCACTAGGGCCCGGTCATGGTCCTGAAGCGCCCCGGTCACAATTTCCGCTGCGCTTGCAGTATTGTGGTTGATCAAGACGACGATGGGATACTCCGGACCCTGCTCGCCATCCACGGCATAATAGCGTTGCTGGGGAGAACTTCTGCCGTAATGATAAACAATGAGCTGGTTCTTCCTCAGGAAGTGGCTGGTCACTCCAACAGCCTGCTGCAATAGGCCGCCCCGGTTGTCCCTCAAGTCGAGGATCAGGCCTTTAATATTCTGCTCGCCGAGGCTGTCCAAGGCGCTGGTGAGTTCCTGGTTGGTTGTCTCATTGAACGTATGAATATGAATGTAGGCGATGCCGGGCCGAATCATGAACGCCGCATCCACGCTGCGAGTCGTGATCTTGTCGCGTGTCAGGGTAAATTCGAGCGGCTTCGGCGAACCCTCACGAAGTACTGAAACGTGCACCACAGTTCCTCGCGGCCCACGCAGCAGGTTAGCGACAGCCGTACTATCCAGGTTCAAGGTATTCTTTCCGTCTACAGCGCTGATAATGTCTCCCGGCCGCAGACCTGCGCGAAAGGCGGGTGATCCCGGCAGCGGCTCGATAACTTGCGTCACAATTTTTCCAGCGCGATTGGGCCTCGCGGCGATCTCCATGCCAACGCCGTAATAGTTGCCCTGCATTTCCTCGCGCATTTCGGCAAACTGTTTAGGATCAAAGAAATTAGAATGCGGATCGAGTGTGCGCAGCATTCCGGGAATGGCCCCTAGTTGATCACTCCCTGACGGACCATAGAGGGCGCGATTCGGATCCACTGGATCGGCATAGTTCTTCTCGATCAAGCCGTAAACCGCGCTGAATTGTTTCAGGCTGGACTGAATATCCGTTTCCTGACCGGCCTTTCGCGCCTCTCCGCGCTGCTGGGCTGCGCTACAGAGCGCGCAAGCCAGGATCAATGAACTCGCCCAGCAGATCGCACGTCCTATCTTCATCATGGGTAGCTAGCTCCTTAGAGCCAGTATATCATTCGTTAACGGGCCACGCGAAGCCATCGATTCCTCTCGACTCTTGGCTCTCATCACTGCCGTCGGGACTCCTCGCGGAGTTCATCTTCAGCTTTGAGCGAAATACGGGGATTCTTCCGCCTCGCTGGCTCGGCGTCAGAATGACAGCCGAAGGGCTCAGACTGGTACGATTTTCGAAGTTTTTTCAGCAACCTGTTTAAAGCGCAACGCCAAAGCGCGATTTCGGGCGCGCGAAGGGCCAGTTCTGCCCAGGTGTGGAAGATAGCGTCAAGCTTAACCTTGCGAAGGTTAGAGGCAGGTTGTAAACTGAGTTCCGAGAAGTCTCCCACAGGCAAGTGAAGCAAGTGGAGGAAAGATTCATGTTAAACCCAATCCGTCGCGGATGGGTCGAGAAGCGCACCGGCCCTGTCGTCACTCAGATGCATTACGCGCGCAAGGGCATCGTCACGGAAGAAATGGACTATGTCGCCAGACGGGAAAACCTTCAGCCTGAATTCGTCCGCTCCGAAGTGGCGCGCGGACGAATGATTATTCCCGCCAACATCCGGCACGTGGAACTCGAGCCCATGGGCATCGGAATCGCGGCCAAATGCAAAATCAACGCCAATATCGGCAATTCCGCAACCACTTCAAACATCGATGAGGAAGTTGATAAGTTGCGGACGGCCATCAAGTACGGCACCGATACGGCCATGGACCTCTCGACGGGCGGCAACATCCATGAAATCCGCGAGGCCATTCTGCGGTCAAGCCCGATTCCCATCGGCACGGTTCCCATTTATGAAGCCATCACCCGCGTAAAACGCGTGCGCGATCTGACGCCGGAACTGATGCTCGAAGTCATCGAAGAGCAGGCCGAGCAGGGTGTGGATTATATGACCATCCATGCCGGCGTGCTGCGCGAATATATCCCCCTCACTCGCAACCGCATTACGGGCATCGTGAGCCGGGGCGGGGCCATTATGGCGCAATGGTCCGTTGAGAACCACAAGGAGAACTTCCTTTACGAGCGCTTCGATGAGATCTGCAAAATTTTTCAGAAATATGACGTTTCCTTCTCCCTGGGCGACGGCCTGCGACCGGGCAGCATTGCCGACGCCAGCGACGAAGCGCAGTTTGCCGAATTGAAGACTCTAGGCGAACTCACCCAGAAAGCCTGGGAATATGACGTGCAGGTGATGATCGAAGGGCCGGGGCACATCCCCATGGACCAGATCAAGCTTCAGGTGGATAAGGAAATGGAGTTGTGTCACGAGGCGCCTTTTTATACGCTCGGGCCGCTTGTGACCGATATTGCTCCGGGCTATGACCACATCACGTCCGCCATCGGCGCCGCGATGATCGGCTGGCACGGCGCGTCTATGCTTTGCTACGTCACCCCAAAAGAACACCTGGGGTTGCCGAACCGGCACGATGTCCACCAGGGCATTATCGCTTATAAGATCGCCGCCCATGCCGCGGATGTGGCTCGCCACCGGTCCGGCGCGCGCGATCGTGACGATGCGCTTTCGTATGCTCGCTTCCTTTTCGATTGGAATAAACAATTTGAGCTTTCGCTCGATCCCGAAACGGCGCGAGCAATGCACGATGAAACGCTGCAGGACGATTACTACAAGGATGCCAAGTTCTGTTCGATGTGCGGCCCGAAATTCTGTTCGATGAATACCACGCAGGTGATGGAAGAGCACCTGGGGCTTGACCAGAGCCAGCGTGAGCAGAAATACGCGGAACTGCTGAGCAAGGTGCAGGCATAACGTCGATTTTAACAAGTTGCTGAAACCTGTTAAATCCTGATGGGAACCTCCTCATCCCTGGCCTTTGCAGCCAACATGAACAAAGGCAAGGGTCAGGGTTCTTGATGATTCCATCCCGACAAGAAGAGCACAGCTCTCGCATATTTATATGAATGTCATTCTGCGATAAGGAGGTTTACCCATGGGAGAAAACCAATCGGCTACCTCAAAGAGCGGCACCTTGGCGCTCATTCTGGTCCCGGCCGTCATCACTCTGGCGATCACGATCCTGCGTCTGATAGGCGAGCTTCAGCATTGGCCAGCGCCGTTGTTTAACTCGAGTGCTGGTGGCGGAGCAGCCATCATTGGAATCTCCTGGCTGCCCATTATCTTCGGTCCCTGGTTTGCGCTTAAGCTTGCCGGCAGAGGTGAGAGGCCAGCGAGCGCCGGCAAGTGCATCGGGTTTTCGCTGCTGGGCCTCGTTGTTCTGGTTTTTGGAGGATTTCTGGCTTCTCGAGGCGGTTTTCACTTCTCGATTGTCGGGTTGCTGGGATTCATCGTCATGCTCGCCGCAGCCTTCGTTCCGTGGCGAGCCTGGCCGTCTCTCACCAAGACTCTGATCGCATATGCCTATGCGGCTCGGATTCCGGTGCTTATTGTGATGTACTTCGCCTTGCAGGGGCAGTGGGGCACTCACTATGACGCTGTGCCGCCCGGATATTTCGCCGGTATGTCTTTTGGTCAAAAGTTTCTGGGGCTGGCCGTGTTTCCACAACTGTTCCTGTGGATTGGGTTTACGGTAGTTGTTGGCTCGATCTGCGGGGCGATTGCGATAGCCGTCGCACGGCGGGGCAAGCCGGTGCCTGAAACGGCGGCATCGTAAAGGTTCGCCACTTGGCAGTTTTGAATGCCAGGGTTGCGTCTTTGCAGGTTACGGCAAAACTCTTGCAGCCTGTCATCCCGATGTGCCTACTTAGGCTTGCGGCCCACCCATTGATACAAAAATTCACCTTAGTGTCACTCCCGCAAAAGCAGGTCTAGTTCATTAGATTCCTGCTTTCGCGGGAATGACTGGCATGGGATGATTTTCGACAAAGCCGCAGGCTGGACAGTTGATGACAGCGCCGCCATATCGGGTATTGTCACCATAATTTGTAAACTTCAGTCAGCGGACCGCAGGGCGTACTGTGCAAACACGGCGGTTATTCTGGAGGAGAAAAGAACATGCTCGAAGGGCAAGTTGCCTTAATTACCGGAGCTTCCAGCGGCATTGGCCGGGCGACGGTTGAAGCCTTCGCGCGCGAAGGCGCTTCCGTCGCGGTGAACTATTGTAAAAATCGGTCGGGCGCGGAACAGGCTGTTGAAACCATTCGCAAGATAGGCCGGGAAGCCGTCACGGTGAAGGCCGACGTCACTCAGAGCGCCGAAGTAAAACAGATGATGAAAACTGTTCTTCAGAAATGGGGGCGGATCGACATTCTGGTGAACAATGCCGGCGATCTTCTGGCGCGGCGCACATTGGCGGATATGACGGAAGAATATTGGGACCAGGTGATGGACCT
>DATGKJ010000376.1:0-7172 GCA_035294685.1 Terriglobia bacterium
GGCACGGGGTAAACGTTCGGACAGGTTCCCTGACCGTTCTGACAAGCCGTTTGGATGTGGTTTTTCGATCCTGTCAGCCCATTTGCTAGCACTAGCGCCGGATAGCTATTCACTGTAAAGGATTGATCCCAGGACGCTCCACAGCTCCAACTCTGTTGGCAGCACTCTCTATCGTGGTTTGCCCTGCCCGTGCTAAGAATTTGGACGAAGCGCCGGGTAGTTTGCCTGTCCGAATCGAAGGCGGAAATAAATCCCGAAGCCTAACCGCAATGACTCAGACGTTGGGTCCAGAATATATAGATGCCACAGGTTGCCTTGGAGCCTTGACAGTCCATTCGGAGGGACGCTGGCAACCCATTTGCGCTCCCTTCGGATCAAAATGTGATTTCCGGCTTAAGGAGATGGGCAGAAGTCGTTTCAAAACTCTTCAGATAATCAATACCTTGGTGAAAGACTTGCCAAACTGTCATCCTGAGGAGCCGAAGGCGACGAAGGATCACTGTATTGGCTTGCTTTTACGCATGCGGGGATTCTTCCGCTTCACTGCGTTCAGCGTCAGAATGACAGGCTGCAAGGGTTTTACAGCAATCTACCAAGCTTTGCGGCGCCATCCACGACGCAACCCAAGCGGTCAATGTACGGAAAGCCTTCCATTCCTTCGCATGCGGGAATGACAGTGTCTTTTCAGGCCCTATGGGGAGCCAACAGATCATGACGTCTTCGCTCAGCATGACAGTCCCCAGATTTTTCAATAACCTGTTGGACGGGCAGAGCGAAGTTTTTGAAAGAGCTATCACAGTCTTCCGCTGATCAATCGGTCCAAGGCTGCGGAGGTGTCGTAGAACTGCTGGTCCGGAGCGAAGCGGTAAGCGCGCTCCATCTCGGCAACGAGCCAGTCGTCATAGCCCACCTTGCGCATGGCGGCGCGGATCAAGGCCCAGTTGTTATCGCCCAGAAAGATATTCGTATAAACGCTGTCGCAGCAGCGGCCGCGTTTCTTCATCACATCCTTCACGTGAATGCGAGTGATGTAAGGGCCGAGAATCTCAATCCACTGCTCGGCAAAGCCGGTTTCATGGATATTGCCGAGATCGAGATGAATTCCCACCGAAGGCTCGTCAACATCCTTCAGGAACCGCCGGAACTCTCCCGGACTCAATAGAAATTTCTGCTCAGCATTGCAATTTTCACAGCCAATTCTGACTCCCGCCTGGGCAGCCTGGGGCGCGAGTTGTTTCATCGCCTCGACCGAGCGACGATAGACGTCCTGGTAGGGAACGCTTTCGGTGACCAGGCCGGTGACCACCAGGATGGCGTCGGTTCCCAGAAGATGCGCGGTCTCAATCTGCCGCTCGACAATGCGAATCGCATACTCGCGAGTCTTTGCATCGGGGGAAGAGAGCGGATACTTCCAGTGCAGGCCGGTTGAGACGTTGGAGACTGCGAGCCCCGCGTTCGCAACCTTTCGGCGCAACGCCAGGACTTCCGAATCCGTTGTTTCCATCTGAAACCACGGGACGTCGCCCAGCCAAAGTTCCACGCCATCGAAGCCCGATTTCCTGATCAATTCGAGGCCGCGCTCAAAGCCCCAGCCCTTCGGAATTTCGTTATCACCAATGGATTTCTTCATGAGCGTTCTCACTTCGTCGTGGGGCGCAACAAGAGCAGGTTGCCAAGACCGCTGGTCTGTCGCCCTAACGAGATCTGCAAATTACAGTGACAACATTTTCTGTAGTGGCGCTGTCCGCAGCGCCGGTCTGATCATCAAAAAGGCGCCGGTGGGGACACCGGCGCTACAGCCGAGGCTGTCACTGTAATTTGCAGCCATCAGTAAGCGTAGCGAAGAGTCTCTGCATTCTTGATCAGAGAAATGCAGGGATTCTTCCGCTCCGCTGCGCTCAGCGTCAGAATGACATGCAGGAGCGGCTCTCGCCCGGCCTTGCCGTTCTACCTCCAGCGGAATTCCAGCCGCGTGCGGCGCGTGGCGAACTCATCATAGGGAGCGATGCGAAGTAAGCGGAGATGCTGCGGCGCATCCGTGTAAGCCAGCGCGACGGTCAGGATATTCTTGCTGCCGCTGCCGAATTGCAGCCAGGGCTCAGGCAAATAAAACTCCTTCTGCGGCCCGATGGTCATATAGCGTCCCACGAAGCGGCCATTCAGATAGAGCAAGGCGTCGCGGTCTGAATCGATAGCCGCTTTCCACGCGACAGACCAGTTTTCAGGCGGCGTTTCCAGGCTGAACGTCGCCCGCGTCCAGCAGAATGCCGGCAGCCAATCGGAACTTGCGCCGCCGCCCAGCGAGGCGCGCTGCCATTCACCCGCAGAAAAATCAGGATTGATATTGCGGCCGCGCATGGCGGCCGGAACAAGCTGGATTTTCCATTCCGAAATGGGAGAAGCGTGCGCAGCGTCCGCCCCGATGCCAGCGGACTTGATCCCTTTCAGGCGCGCGATTCGTTCGCCAAAGTTATAGCTGCCGAAAAGCTCATAGGCTATCTCAATCGTGTTCGTTCCCGACTGGGCGTAAGGGGCCAGCGAGAATTCCACTTCGGAATTGTGGTTTGCGGCCTCCTTCACCTGTTTGCCGTTGATAAAAACCTGTTTGCGATCGTCGTCGAGAGTGGAAAGGAATAACTTTGCGTCTCCGGAACCCGCGAACTGCGCCCAATACTTCACGTAGCCGTAGGGAATCTCTCCCAGCTTTTCAAGCGGCTGCACGGGGCTGGTGAGCCAGTTGCCGGAATGAAGATCGAATTTTTCCACCCACGTTTCGACTTCCGTCAAGTTCATTGGCTGAACGGGAAGAGCCGGGGTCGTAATGCGCAGACGGGCGAAGCGCCAGTGATCGTCATACGTCATCTGGGTTGCGTTTCCATCCACCAGGCATTTGGAGGGTTCGGAGGGGAGCAGAGCGGTCACGGCGTGTTCGCCCGGAGAGAAGCGCAAATCGACCCAGGCGCGTTGATGCTCCGAGCCGGTTTCTTCCATCAGGGCAGCGTCCGTAATGTAGGCTACCTGGATGGGCTTCTTGCTTTCCGATTCCGGTGCGATGCTGAAGCGATAGTCCGCAATCCAGCTTTTCAGCGCTCGCTCGCGTTCCACCGCCACCACTTGCAGGCCGTTCACCAACAACATCTTTTCGGGTTTGTCCAGTTTGAGTCCAATCACCACCGATTCATACTCCGAATCCCAATACTGGTAAGCCGTGTCGCCTTCAACTTTGGGTTCTTCTTCCGTGGCAAAGGCGATCTCTGCCAGGCGCCCCGGAACGTCATAAACAATAAGAAAAGGCCGATCCTGGAGCGTTCCGAAACCCAGCGCTTCCGCGGTGGAATATCGCAGTTGACCGCCCGGAAGCCGCACCTGGACGGGAAGCATTTTCATTTCGCGGGCTCCCATCTCAAGTTGGCCTTCGCGCGGGACGGAGATGATGCGATGAGTGGGGCTGGCCGGGTCCGGGAAGCTCAGCTTGAATTGCTGATTCTGGTTCTGATTGTTGCGCACAAAGAGCACACCGCTCTTGCCGGCAGCCCGCTCAGTGACGCTGATGGCGGGATTCGCGGATTGCGGCCCGGCAAGAACCTGAGCGCGATTGAGCACCGAGCCGAATTGATTCAGAAATGCGCAGATGCCGCGCGCCTCATCATATTTTCCCCACAAGCCGCCGGGCTCGCGGATGGGCGCCGCGTAATCGTAGGTGGTCGTCAGGTTCTTGGCGGCCCAGTCAAAGTTGGTGCCGCCAAAACCCATGTAGTAGCTATAGTAGGTGACGCCCTGCTCGATCACCGTCTTGGTCAGGACGTTGAGCTGCTCCGGACCCACGCCTGGCTGATCCACGGAAAGCTTGCCGCCGAACTCGCTGAACCAGCCGCCTTGCAGTTCCGTGATTCCTAGCGGTGAGTCCGGCTCCTGCTTGCGGAGTTTCTCAAGCTGCGGCACAGCTTCTTTCACAATATTCCAGCGCGGATAAAAGTCCGCCGTATCCATAATCCGCGCCATGACGGGGTCTGAATTTTCGCGCGCCTGCTCGCACCAATTGGTGATGACGGGGATATCGATGCCGGCATTCCACACCATGTTGGCCAGCGCCGTAATGTACTTCCGCTTTTCCGCATCCGGCAACTTCCAGTAATCATATTCGTTTTCGATCTGGATCATGATGATCGGCCCGGAATTGGTGATCTGATGGCGCTGAATCACCGGCAGGACGGCCTTGTACCAGTGCTCGGAAGTCTGGATGCTTTCGGGCGAAGCGCTGCGCAACGGGAATTGCCGGGCGATGACCCAGTGCGGGAAGCCGCCCGCGTCCCATTCGGCGCAGACGTAGGGCCCCGGCCGCGCGATCATCCAGAAGCCCATCTGGTGGACCAGCTTGACGAAATCTTCAAATTCGGCGAGATCGATCTTGCCCTCAACAGGCTCGTGGTAGTTCCAGAACACATAAGTCTCAATGGCGTTAAAGCCTGCCTGCTTGAATTTCAGCAATCGGTCGCGCCAAAGCTCGCGCGGACACCGGCAGTAGTGAAACGCGCCGCTATGGATGAACGTGTCCTGGCCGTTCAGGGTGAAGCACTGCGCGTCATAGCGGATGATCTGCGGGTTCTGAAACTGGCTCTGGCCTTGCCCGGCTTCGAGCACAGACAGGGGCCGCGCCCACGCGCCGGGCTTCGAGTCGCCCAGTTGCGCCGCAAGCGGCGCGCTCAAGGCGAATTGCAGGAACTTCCGCCGCGATGAGTTCATGAAAGGAATCCCCCTTCAGGATGAGATGGAATGGGTTGGCGCAGCCAGCGCTTTGTTGAGGTCTGCAAATTACAGCGACAGCCTCGGTTGTAGCGCCGGTGTCCCCACCGGCGCTTTTTCGGCGCTGAGAGCCTGCCCTGAACGAAGTGAAGGGACAGCGCCGCTACGGGAAATGTTGTCACTGTAATTTGCAGTCATCAACAATTCGCTCAGCGCTGGGGAAGCGTTGCCATCGTGGCTTCGAGCGCCGCCCCTGCTCTTTCAATGGTCGTCTCAATATCCTGTTCGGTATGCGCTGATGAAACAAAGAGCGCCTCGAATTGCGAAGGTGGAAAGTAGACGCCGCGTTCCAGCAAACCGCGAAAGAAGCGAGCAAATGCTTGCGCATCAGACCTCTTTGCCGTTGAATAATCGACGACAGGAGAGGATGTGAAGAAGGCCGTCAACATGGATCCTACGCGATTCACTGTAAGGGGTACGCCGAGCCTCTTTGCTTCCGCTGCAAGTCCTTCAGCCAGCCGGGCCGATGACGCTTCCAGCCGCTCGTAGAAGCCCGTGCGATGGATCACTTCAAGCGTTTTCAGGCCCGCCGCCACCGCCAGCGGATTTCCAGAGAGCGTCCCGGCCTGGTAGACAGGCCCTGCCGGGGCGACCAGGTCCATCAGTTCAGCCTTCCCGCCATAAGCGCCCACCGGCAATCCACCCCCAATAATTTTGCCGAGCGTGGTGAGGTCGGGAACAATGCCATAAAGTTGTTGCGCGCCGCCATAGGCTACACGAAAGCCGGTCATAACTTCATCAAAAATCAGCAACGCGCCATATCTTGTAGTGAGAGTCCGCAGGCTTTCCAGAAAGCCCGGCAGCGGCGGCACGCAACCCATATTGCCGGCCACGGGTTCAACAATCGCGGCCGCGAGTTGATCGCCATGTTTTCGGAAAACTTGCTCCAGATAGGCGCTGTCATTATAAGGGGCGGTGATGGTAAGTTCCGCGAGCGCGCGCGGAACGCCGGGGCTGTCCGGCAGGCCGAGCGTCGCCACTCCGGAACCGGCTTTGACCAGAAGGCTATCGGCGTGCCCATGATAGCAGCCCTCAAACTTCAGAATTTTGTCGCGGCCCGTGGCGGCGCGCGCCACACGCAAGGCTGAAAGCGTGGCTTCCGTGCCGGAGTTCACCAGCCGGACGCGCTCGACGGAGGGAAAGGCTTCACGGATTCTTGCTGCAAGCTCAACTTCGGCGGCAGTGGCCGCGCCGAAACTCGTGCCAGCCTTTAAGATTTCAGACAGCGATTCCATGACTTCGGGATCGCAATGGCCCAGGATGAGCGGCCCCCAGGACATCACGTAATCAAGGTAAGCGTCGCCATCCACGCTCGAGATGCGTGAGCCCTCGCCGCGCGCGATAAAGACCGGCTCGCCGCCCACGGCGCGAAATGCCCGCACCGGCGAATTGACGCCGCCCGGGATCAACTGCTGAGCTTTTTTGAAGAGTTCCTGAGACCTGGTGTGTGACATCGTTGGAATCGAACTGTGGCGCAGCGTGGCCTCGTGACCACAACCAAAAAAACTGTCATTCTGAGCGAGCGCAGCGAGCGAAGAATGACAGGCCCAAAATGTTTGGTAAAAAACAAGAAATCATGACCTTGCAATGCAAAGCCCTGTTGGGAGCGAGGTGGCTCTTAATCTTTTACCACAGAGGGCACAGAGATCGCAGAGGTTTTTTCTCCGTGTTCTCTGTGCCCTCTGTGGTAAGTCTTCTCCTCGCCTATTTGAGAGCGCTGCCAAGGGCCATTCCCGAACTTTCCACGGGAAAAATGAATTAAGGTTCTTCCGGCCTGGTCGTCTTGCGCCGTGACGTTGTTCTGCGCTTACTGCTTCGATTCGCGGCTTTAGAGGTCCGCGACCTGCGGGCTTTGCGTTCGGATGAAGGCGCAGTTTCCGATTCCTGGGCCGCGCCTGGAATCACTTCAAGATGCGGCTCGGAAGGCTCCATGGGCAGCGCCTCAGCATCGCTGATTTCCGGGGGATGAAATTCAACGACCCGGGCGGATTCAGAAGGCGGAGCGGATTCCTCAGAACTGGCAGACATCGGGGTTCCCGTCGCGTCCACAGGCTCCGCAACCAGCGAGGTCGGGGTCTCAGCCGGCGCAGCCGAGGGCGGGTGAATGCGCCAGATGCCCTGATGGTCTCTAATCAGCTTCAGCAGTCCCGCGCGTTGAGCCTGATGGAGAAAGTCCAGCGTGCCCCGATAACCGTAACGCCTCTCATCAAAATTAGGTTCCAGAGCGCGCAGCGGCTGGCGGATTTGGCGCAAGTAAAGCGGTCGTCCGGGAGTTTTCTCAAAAGCCGCGGCGAGGGCCTGCTTCAGAAGCTCCAGCGCAGCGGGGTCGGGAGCGGCTAATGCTGGGCGTTCTTCGTCTTCCGTCGAAG
>DATGKJ010000377.1:0-4176 GCA_035294685.1 Terriglobia bacterium
AATCCTTTTCTGGGCTGTAGCAGGTTCATTTCGATGTTTTGGCCTCACGGAATGGGCGGCGCGATTTCCCTCGGCCCTCGCCGCAGTCCTGACGGTGCTGCTGGCCTGGCTGGCGGGAGTCAAACTGGACGGCGGAAAAACGGGGCTTCGCGCCGGAGTGATTCTGGCCACCTCGCCTCTCTTTTTTGCCCTGGCGCGAACCGTAATCTTCGACATGACCCTCACCTTCTGGATAACCCTCGCGCTAATCTGCTTCTGGCTCAACAGCCGACGCAATTTTGCCAGCTTGCGGCTTGACCTTATCGCCTTTGCGGCGATGGGCCTCGCGGCTCTCACCAAAGGTCCGGTAGGATTTCTGCTGCCCTTGATTGTTCTTCTGGTCTATCAGGCGCTGGCCGGAAAATTTGCAGAATTGAAGAGATTGCACTGGGGGCTGGGCTGGATAGTATTCCTGGCCGTCACGCTGCCCTGGTTTATTGAGGTTTCGCTTCGCAACCCGGGATTCCCAAAGTATGCCTTCTGGGAAGAAAGCCTGCTGCGCTTCACTACGGGCGCGCACCTGCACCGCTCCCAGGGCCTCCTTTACTACATTCCTGTCTATCTGGGAGGATTTTCTCCCTGGAGTTTTTTCCTCCTTTTTGCCGGCTGGAACTGGCGCAAGAAATTGCGCAGGCTGCGCGAAGAGGCGCACCACGCCGAGCTGTTTTTGCTCATCTGGGCGGCGGTGGTTTTCGTCTTCTTCACCATCTCGCATTCCAAGCTGCCGAGCTATTTTCTGCCCGCTCTGATTCCTCTCAGCCTTTTGATGGCCCTAACCTGGCGCGATATCGAAGAAAGCGGCGCGGCACGCTCACCGGATTGGCTGACGGCGGGATTTGCGGTGATGATTCTTCTGGGCCTGTTAATGGCCATCTCTCCGCAACTATTGCACTTCCACGGCATCGAAAAACAATTAGCCAGAAAGATGCCGGCTTCGGTGCTCACGCTTCTGAAGTCCTCATTGTTGCTCGGAGGATTGATCGTTGCCGCGCTGGGCTTTCTGGGCCGCAATCTGGCGATGCGCTCGCGCAAGCCGATCCTGCGGCAACTGGCTCTGGGGGTAGTCGCCCTTACAGTGCCTCTTCTGGTTTTGCGGTGGATCGCGCCTCTTAGAAACTACTTTGCAACTTTTTCCAGCCGCACGCTTGCCGGGGCCATTTTGACGAGCCCGCAACGGAACCTCCCCATCTACGGTTATTATTATTTCAGGACCAGCCTGCCGTTTTATCTCCGAAGACCCGTAGGTCTTGTGACAACCGATGGTGACGAGCTAACCAGCAATTACGTGGTGGCGCGATTTAGAACCTTGGTGAAGACGGCGCGGTTCCCTTCCGCCACAGGTTCTTCAGAGGCTGGGACTGGGATGGGAAGCGAGTGGGCAGGCCAGCCCCTGTTGCTGGATTCCAGGCAATTGGGTGATCTCGCTCGTTCGGGTCCGGGTCCTTTTTTGCTCATCGTGCAAAACCATGAGATTAACGAGGCGCTTGGCGCGGCAGGTTCCATGTTTCCTCTCTGGGGAGCCTGGAAGTACTCGGTCTGGGAAAAGAGGCCCGGAGCAGCAGCGAGTAATAAGTAAGCCTGCGGCGGAATGATCCAAGCTCGCGCGGCCATGCTTTAACCCGAAAGTCCAACCGGGTGTCCGACGCATAACACGATTCTTATGTGTGGAATTTGCGGAATCCTGAATACAACCTTCGAGCCGCTCGGCGCCTTGAACCACATCGAGCGCATGTCGGCTCGCATCCTGCATCGTGGCCCCGACAGTTATGGCAAGTTTGAGCTGCCCTATCTTTCTCTCGCCATTCGCCGACTGAGCATTATCGACCTTGAAACCGGCGACCAGCCCCTTTCAAACGAAACCGGAGACGTGACATTTGTCTTCAACGGGGAAATCTACAACTATCGGGAGTTGCGCAAGCGCCTCATCGAGCGCGGCCATCGCTTCCGCACACGTTCGGATGGAGAAGTCATTGCGCATCTTTACGAAGAGCGCGGCGAGGACTTCGTCGAGGAATTGAATGGGATGTTTGCCATCGCCCTGTGGGATGAGAATCGCAAACGCCTGGTGCTGGCTCGCGATCGCGCAGGCGAGAAGCCGCTTTACTACTGGCAGCAAGACCGCATTTTGGTGTTTGGCTCGGAGATCAAGTCGATCCTTGAATATCCTGAAGTCGGCCGCGCGCTCGATTTTGAAGCCGTCAAGCAATATCTCTTTTACGGCTACGTTCCCTGCCCTCGAACCATATTTTCGGAAATCAAAAAGCTTCCTGCAGGTTATCGCATGGTCGTGGAGCAGGGCCAACGCCGCCTGAATTCTTTCTGGCGGCTGAAGGATTATCTGCGCCCGCCCGGGAAGCCCGAGATAACTCGCGCTGACGAAGCCGCGCTGGTGGAAGAGCTTCGCCGCCGGCTCCGTGAGGCTGCAATTTCGCGCCTGGTCAGCGACGTGCCGCTGGGCGTATTTCTGAGCGGAGGCGTCGATTCATCCACTCTGGTTTCGCTGATGAGCGAACTGGCCCCAGGACAGGTGAATACGTTCTCGGTAGCCTTTGCCGAAAAGTCTTTTAATGAAGAACCCTATTCCAGCTTCGTGGCGCGGCATTTCCGCACGCAGCACCATCTATTGCGAGCGGATGAGCCGAGCCTGCGGGAGGGTCTTCAGGAAATCGCCATGAGGCTGGATGAGCCTCTGGCAGACCCGGCTGTAATTCCCACGTTTCTCCTTTCGCGCTTCGCCCGTCCTCACATCAAGGTGGCTTTAAGCGGCGAGGGCAGCGATGAACTCTTCGGGGGCTATCCGACTTACATGGGCGCTCAACTTGCGCAATATTATTTGCGGCTGCCACGTGTGCTGCGCCGGCAGCTTTTCAGTCGCCTGAAGGCTCTGTTGCCGGTTTCTTCCAGTGCTGTGCCTAAGGGCCTTTTTCTGCGGCGTTTTCTTTCCCACGCGGAGAAAGACCCGGCCGTGCGGCATCAAATCTGGTTTGGGATGTTCGCGCCTGAGGAATTGGATGCCATCCTGCCCGAGGCAGCGGGAAATCCACCGCCAAGTGTTCGCGCCCTGACGCCGTTGCAGAATGTTCTTGAAGGCGCGCGGTTTGAAAACGCTTTGGCCGAGGCTCTCTACCTGGATTTTCAGCTTTACCTCGCCGACGATCTGCTGGTGAAAATCGACCGCGCCAGCATGGCCTGCTCGCTGGAACTGCGCACGCCTTTTCTGGATCATCGCCTGATTGAATTCGCCGCGGGTTTGCCCGCAAAATTAAAAGTGCGGCGCTTCCAACTGAAACATCTACTGAAAAAAGCGGTAGAACCCTGGCTGCCGAGGGAAATCGTCCACCGGCAGAAGCGAGGCTTTTCCGTGCCTGTGGCTAGCTGGCTCCGGCGGGAACTGAAGCCGCTGCTCGATGAAATGCTTTCGGAGGAACGCCTGAAACGGCAGCAGATCTTTAATCCTCCATTTGTCAGACGCCTCGTCGAAGAGCATCATGCAGGAAAAGCCGATCATCGCAAGACACTGTGGACGCTGCTTTGCTTTGAACTATGGTATGAACACTGGGCGCGAAACTCGTAGCGCTTTGTCTGACGAACAATCCCCAATGATCACCCACGATGCGTCGAACGAGATTCAAGATTCCAGATTTCCGATCAAAGGTCCAGGGACCGCCGCGCGAAGCCTTTCGAGATGAGGAGTGGAACTGGATTCAGAAGTTGCGCACTCCCAAGCAGGTGCAGGAGTTTCTGCGAGCACTGCCTTACAACTGGGAGAAAGAAGGGGAAACCCTCCGGACCTTTCGCGGCGTCGTGAAGCACGGAAAAGCCCACTGCCTGGAAGCGGCGCTCGCAGCGGCCACCATTCTGGAACAACACGGCTACCCTCCGTTGTTGCTCGATCTCGAATCACAGGACAAGTTGGATCATGTTCTGTTCTTATTCCGAGAGCGTGGCCGCTATGGCGCGGTAGCGCGATCCCGTGATGCGGGTCTGCACGGACGGAAACCTGTTTTCCGGACCCTCCGAGCCTTAGTGATGAGTTATGTGGATCCGTACGTGGATGGTTCAGGACGCATTATCGGTTATGGAATTCTGGACCTCCGCACCTTGCAACGATGCAACTGGCGTCTTTCCGAAAGAAAC